>JAKUPQ010000113.1 GCA_022450665.1 Alphaproteobacteria bacterium
ATGGCTCGACCAGCCCCATACGCATACGCTCCGGCAGGCCACCCACATTGTGATGCGACTTGATGGTAACACTCGGCCCTCCCGAAAAAGATACCGATTCGATCACATCCGGATACAACGTTCCTTGCGCCAGAAAATCTGCCCCACCTGCGGCTTTGGCTTCTTTTTCAAACACCTCAATAAAGGTTTCGCCTATGATTTTGCGCTTTTGCTCAGGATCGCTTATACCATTCAAGCGGCTTAAAAATAAGCGGCTAGCGTCAACATACGTAAGCGGAATCTGAAATGCCTCATTAAACATATGCCGCACCTGTTCGGCCTCGCCTTCGCGCAACACGCCGTTATCTACAAAAATACATGTGAGCTGATCGCCAATTGCTTCATGCAACAAAACCGATGCTACGGTAGAGTCTACTCCACCAGAAACTCCGCATACCACGCGCTTTTTTCCCACTTGATCGCGGATCTTTTTAATCGCGCTGTCGCGAAAAGATTCCATCGTCCAATTACCTCGGCATTTAGCGATATTGTGGGTAAAGTTTTTTATTAATTCCGCACCTTCCGGCGTATGAATCACTTCTGGGTGAAACTGCATACCGTAAAACTTGCGTTTTTCATCAGCAATAATTGCATAGGGTGTTGAGGATGTGTCGGCCAACGCCACAAATCCCGGGGGAATAGCCGTTACCTTATCGCCATGGCTCATCCATACTTGTTTACGATCGCTTGGCTGCCATTTACCAAAAAGCGGGCTGGCCGCCTGAATGGTAATAAACGCACGCCCGAATTCGCGGTGATCCGAAACTTCTACCGCACCGCCTAACTGTGCGCACATTACTTGCTGTCCGTAACAAATACCCAATACAGGCACGCCCATCTCAAACACCAACTGTGTTACACGCGGCGAAAATTCTTCGTGAACCGATGCAGGGCCACCGGAAATAATGATTGCTTTCGGGTTCAGGCTACGCAATTCATCCGCCGACACCGAAAATGGCTTTATCTCAGAATACACCCCACTTTCTCGAACGCGTCTGGCAATCAATTGGGTTAATTGCGATCCACAATCTAAAATAACGACGGTATCCATGGATTTGCCTTTCAACGGGAACAGAAAAAAATTGACGTGTGTGGTATTTTATCCACAGTCGGAAACTACTGTTTAGAGAAATTCTCGGCAGAAGCAAATAAAAACTAATGGCTAACATGCCTTTGTAGTCAATGCCGTAGCAAAATAAATGCGCCTTAATAAAATCTTAAAGTTTATAAGGTGGTATATATAGGACTTCATCAATTCGATTATTCTTTGCTTGTGATAGCATTTTTTTATAGATTGTGGAAAATATAGTTGATATTTAGATGAAGTTGCTGTGAATTAAATAGCCCATTGATGTGTGGGCTACACATCCATTATAGAAAATTAATATGGCAATAGCACAGAAAGTCTAGCATATGCGCCTGTTCATGATATTCATTGCCCTGGTCATCGCCTTAGCCGCTGGTGTAGGCTTTTGGCTGGTTAATTCTCAACCCGAGCCAACCACCTCTACAATTGTGGCAACTCCTGCCGCGCCGGAGCAAAAACAAGTCGAGGAGGTGGAAATTGTCATTGCCCGCCAAGACATTCCCGTTGGCAAGGTAATAGATGTTCAGGATCTGGATATTCAAACATGGCCAAAGCACTTGTATGTAGAGGGTTTTATTTACTCAACCGATAAAGAGCTTCTGACAGACCGTGTGGCACGTACCAACTTCAAAAAAGGTCAGCCACTGGTAACCAGCTTTCTCGCCAATAAAAGCGATCCCGGATTTTTAGCAGCGCAACTGCCTTCTGGAATGCGCGCCGTTACCATTCCCGTAGATTCCATCAGTGGTATTAGCGGGTTTGTTTTCCCCGGCGATCGTGTGGATGTAATTGTCAAACACGAAGTGCGCTTAGATCAGGATTATAAGCATACAGATGACATATCTGACGTGGCAGAAGGCGATGTTCGCCAAAAACCCACCAGTGTGCAACGCCTGCCTCGCGAAGGTAAATACAAAGTGCCATTGCTAATGAACGAGAGCAAGCTTAGTGGGCGCCCAAAAATGGCCGTTACCGAAGTGCTGATTCCTAATGCACGTGAGATGGCAGTCGGCAAAATCAGCAGCCAATATGAAGGCGCGGACGTTACCCCAACCAACGTAACCCTGGAAGTGTCTGAAATTCAGGCGGAAATGATTCGTCACGCAGAATCTGGCACATTAACGCTGGCCTTACGCTCACTGGAAGATGCCGAGCATGAGGGCTTGCCCCGTCCGGTGGCCGATGCCGATATGACATCGCTTACCCCCCCCGCCTACTTCCCTTATCTCTATGGTAAAGGTTCATACTCCACCGAAACCCTTAATTTGGATGAAGTGGATTATGAAAGCACCGATGAGGATGAAAATCTGGGTGACAACAAAAATGAAATCGTCATTATCCGTGGCGTAGAGAAAGAAACTGTAGGAGTGGATCGCTAATGATACTTCGTGTTCATACCATGCTGAAAAAAGCAATTGCCTGTTCCTTGCTGATTGCAGGGATTAGCGCACAATCTGCCGCGCCCGCTCTGGCTGCCAATGATGAAATTGTCGTACCGATTCACCGTTCCGAATTGATTACGCTCAATTCAGATATTCGTGAAGTCATTGTCGCAAACCCGGAAGTTGCCGATGTATTTGTGCATGGCACCAACAAAGTTTCGGTGATTGGCAAAACCATAGGCGCTACGAATTTACGCGTTTTAAATAAACAAAACAACGTCATTCGCAGTGTAAATATTCGCGTAAGCTACGATTTGCCCGGCATTCGCCAAACATTGCATCAACTTTTCCCTTATGAAGACATTGCTGTTCAGCCGGTAAATAACAATTTGGCGCTTACCGGAATGGTGAGCAGCGCAGCCGTTGCTTCCAAAGCGGTGCGCATTGTGAATGAATTTTTAATGCCACTGGACGAGGAGCGCCCTCGCGGTGCAGGCTTTAACCTTGCCAACAACATGGGCACTACTAACGGTGATACCGGCGTTATCAATATGCTAAAAATCACCAGTGGCCAGCAAGTTCTGCTTCGTGTTCGCGTAGGTGAAATGCAACGTACCGCACTTAAGCAGCTGGGTATCAACTGGCGTGCAGTCAATGCCGACAGCCTTACTTCTGCTACAGGCCTCCTGATTGGCGCTGCCGCTGGAGTATTTCCTGTGCGTGATGAAAGCTTCGGTGCGTTGGCAGGTACGGTAAATACCGGTGGAACTAGCATTACCGCAATGATTGACGCATTAGAGCGTAACAATTTGTTCAAACTACTTGCCGAGCCAAATCTGGTAGCCATGTCTGGTGAAGAAGCAGAGTTCTTGGCTGGTGGTGAGTTCCCTATTCCCGTTCAGGCACAGGATGAGCAGGTCACGATTGAATTTAAAGAATTTGGTGTGGCTGTAAAATTCTTACCAAAAGTGCTCTCAGAATCTCGCATTCGCGTATCCGTAGCTCCAGAAATTTCTGAGCTAAGCGATATTGGCTCCATCAATATCAACGGCTTTCAAATTCCTAGCCTTAGCACCCGTCGCGCTAAAACCACGGTAGAATTAGCGCCGGGCGAGAGCTTTATGATTGCCGGCTTGCTACGCGACCAAAGCGAAACCACAATCGAGCAACTGCCCGGTATAGGCGAAATTCCTGTGCTTGGCGCGCTTTTCCGCAGCACAGATTTTCGTCGTGACGAAACAGAGCTAGTAATTGCGGTTACTCCTTATTTAGTAGACCCGCTTACCGGGGATGAAGTGCGCTTGCCTACCGACGGTTTCCGTCAGTCCAGCATGATGGAGCAGTTCTTCTACGGTGCATTGGCTGCTATGGATGAAAAATCACTCCGCACCTCACAAACGCCGTCTCTCGAAGGCCCAATTGGATTTATGGTGGATTAATACGATGAAAAAAACTTCTCTTATCGCGACTATCGCCGTTTTGCTTAGTGCATGTAGCCAAATTCCGGATGAAGCTTATTTCAACCGCGGATCTCCTTTTTCATTATTGGATGCTTCCTCTGAGGTGGTCAATGTTGCCCTGATTTCCGAAGAATCCATTTCAGAAGTGATTCAGTGGGTCGATCAGGATCAACCCTCGCAAGCTGAGCTTTATTGCCTCGATGGTGAAGAAATCTGCATGCGTACGCTGGAAACCCTTGAGATGTTCCGTGTACCCGTACACTTCGTTTCTGCGGCCGATAACAACCTTGTGTTGATTTACGACCGCATCGTAGCCCGAGACTGCGATAATCGTTATATCGATAACCCTGTCAATCCATATAACCTGCAACACAAAACCTATGGCTGTTCTACAGCAGCAAATATGGTGCAAATGGTGGGCGATAAGCGTCAATTCACCAGTCCGGCTTTACTCGATTTTCGTGATGGCGAACGTGCGGTACAGGATTATGAAACCTATCTCAAACCTCTACCCACTACAGAATTCACCAGTGAAAATGCAGGCTTACAACAATCTTTCCAAAGTCAGTAACGCGGATATAAATGTATAACCTCTAAACGGGTATTAGTGACGTAATGGAGCAACATAGCCCTCTTATGGTAGTCCTGCAAGACGCAGGAGAACAAGAGTTTGCCAACCAGCTTGCTACGGCAATGGGCTATACCTTTGCCGATGTTGTGGTGGGTACGCCTGCCGATGGTGCGCAAGCTATCATGGCACGCGGCGTTTCCCCCGCCTATATCCTGCTTGATATTGGGGTGATGCAACCTTCAGATATCATTACTCAGCTTGAGCAAATGGCCGAATATTGCGACCCGCAAACCCGCGTAGTAGTAATGGGGCAACTCAACGACATCAGCTTGTACCGCGAATTAAAAAACCGTGGCGTGATCGAATATTTCACCAAACCGGTGCAAATTCCAAATATTCGTGCTGCACTGATGACGCAGAACCCAGAAATCGTCAGCTCTATGCATACGCAAAAACGAGACGAATGCTCGGTAGTAACCTTTATGAGTGCCGCTTCAGGAGATGGCTCCAGTACGGTGGCGCTTAATACCGCATTTGCTCTGGCGCATGAATTTCAGCAGCCCACTGTGATTATCGATATGGATTACCAATTCGGTATGATTGCACGCAACCTTGATCAAAGCAGCCAGTTTGGCATAAAAGATATTTTCGAATACCCGGATCGCATTATCGATTCGACATTAATCGAAAAAATGCTGGTTACGCATTTGCACGAAAAAAACCTTAAAGTTATTGCCGCACCAAATGATTTACGCATATTGCC
>JAKUPQ010000114.1 GCA_022450665.1 Alphaproteobacteria bacterium
AGACGTCACCGTACAAGACGTGTTCGAAGCAGTAGGAAAGCATAGCGCCGGCTTGATGGACGATTGCACATTAACCGAATTGGAACGCGTAGCTTGCCCCTCTGCCGGATCGTGTGGTGGGCAATTTACCGCAAATACTATGGCATGCGTTTCTGAGGCGATTGGCTTGGCCTTGCCCGGTTCTGCGGGTGCGCCCGCCCCTTATGAAACACGCGATCAATATGCCTATGCATCAGGTGAGCGGGTTATGGCGTTACTAAAAAATAAGATTCGCCCACGGGATATTGTGAGCCGTAAGTCACTTGAAAATGCAGCGGCTATCGTGGCTGCAACGGGGGGGTCTACTAACGCAGCGCTACACTTGCCTGCGATTGCCCATGAGTGCGGCATAGATTTCGATTTGCACGCGGTGGGCGAAATTTTCCGCAAAACTCCCTATATCGTAGATTTGAAGCCTGGTGGACGATATGTAGCGAAAGATTTATTTGAAGTAGGTGGCGTACAAGTAGTAATGCGTGCCTTATATGACGGCGGATTTTTGCATGGCGATTGCCTGACCGTTACAGGAAAAACCATTGCCGAGAACCTATCGCATATTGCTATGCCCACGGGACAGGATGTGGTGTTGCCTACCAATAAGCCTATCAGCCCAACAGGCGGTGTAGTCACGCTTTCCGGATCGCTAGCGCCGGAGGGGGCTATTGTGAAGGTAGCTGGCTTGAAAAATAAGCAATTCCGTGGTCCCGCCCGTTGCTTTGATTGTGAAGAAGATGCGTTTAAAGCCGTAGAGCAGCGCAACTATAAAGAAGGCGATGTTATTGTTATACGCCACGAAGGTCCTAAAGGAGGGCCGGGTATGCGCGAAATGCTGGCCACCACGGCTGCGCTTTATGGTCAAGGCACCGGCGACAAGGTTGCGCTGATTACCGATGGAAGATTCTCTGGAGCAACCCGTGGCTTGTGCATTGGCCATGTTGGCCCCGAAGCCGCAGCAGGTGGTCCTATAGGTATTTTGCAAAATGGCGATATGATTGTTATTGATACCGAAAAAGGTTTGCTAAATGTAGAGCTCGCTGAAGAAGAAATAGCAGAGCGCAAAAAAGCCATGGTTAAGCTTGTGCATAACTCGCAATCTGGTACATTGTGGAAATATGCACAGACAGTAGGGTCTGCACAAAATGGCGCTGTCACTCATCCGGGGGCAAAAGCTGAAACAAAAATATACGCAGATATTTGATGCTTTTAACATATTGCTATCTTTCTATCGCTATTATTAGCGAAGTCATTGCTACACTTGCGCTTAAGCCCGCCAATGGATTTACGGAATTTATTCCTTCGATGATTTGCGTTTTGGGCTATGCCATAGCGTTTTATTTCTTATCGCTAACCCTGCGTAACATGCCCATTGGCATCGTATATGCCATATGGAGCGGCGCGGGCGTGGTTTTAATCACAGGTTTGGGCTGGGTATGGTTTAAGCAGGTGCTGGATGTTCCCGCTATAATAGGCTGCGCGATGATAGTTGCAGGGGTTGCGGTAATTAATTTATATTCTCAAAGCCTTATAGAGTAGCTTTATCTTTTATGTATATCAAAACCACCAATAATGTAAAAATTACGGTACAGCCGACCTATCTGAAAGATCAATCAGAGCCGGCGGTAAACCATTATGTTTGGGCATATACGGTGCAGATAGAAAATTTAGGCAAGCAGACGCTACAACTACAAAGTCGTTATTGGCATATTACCAATGCAATCGGTCAGGTGCAGGAAGTAGAAGGTGAAGGCGTGGTGGGTGAGCAGCCTATATTGAAAGCAGGCGAGGCATTCAAATATACCAGCGGAGCATCGCTGATAACCCCGTCAGGAATTATGTCGGGCAGGTATCGCATGATAGAAAAAGAAAGCGGCACCGAACTTGAAGTAGAGATTCCAGCGTTTTCGTTGGATTGTCCCTATGCCGACATGCGCCCCAATTAATCGCTGAACGAGCGTTTAGTTGAGCGCTGGCTGGTTGCTAATTACGCAATAAATATGGTATATATCCTTAAATGTAAACTTCTTCCTTTGGTATTTCTATTGTGACTTCTATTCGCCGCGAAAAACTGACTTCCAGCAGCCATTATGATGTGGCAGCAACCCTCAGCGACGCCCTTATCGATGAAGTGCGTAGTGATGAAACTTTGGGGGGAGACAAGGTGGCCAATGCGTTGGAAAAAGTTGCCGATGTGATTTGGTCGCCGCTTAAAAAAGGTATGATGGCATTTGGCGAAGAAAACGAGCAAAAGAATTCTGCCGTTTTTGCGCAAGTGATTGATGATTTAAAAGATGATGCAACGCGCCGCAATTTTTTGGAATCCTATGCGCGTTTGGGGCATTTATATGAGGTGGCCAGTTTAGTTGCCCGTGAGAACACTATTACCCGCGAACTGGATGGTTTTGCTCCAGGTGGCGTGCGCGAATTTGTATCCAGTTGCGACAGCGCGCAACAAGCGGCAGATGCACTGAGCAAGCCTGTGTTTGAAATGGTAATGACGGCGCATCCGACCAATGTGAATACGCTTGATTCTATTAAAGCACAGCGCAAGCTGGGGCAAGCGATAGATAAAGTGCGCGATGAGGAGGAAGAGTCAACCGCATTGGTAGCAGATGCCTTGCGCAATTTTATTCATACACCCATCCTCGCAGCCGAGCAGGGCGAGATGGAAAACCTGACAGTGCAGGATGAAACCGAAACCACGTTGTATTATCTGTGCAATATCTATGATGATTTGCCGAGTGTATATGGCAGTATGGACGATGCTTTGCAGCGTAAAGGCGAATATGACCCATTGTCATTAAATTTGCATTTACAGTTTGGCTCTTGGGGATCGTCTGGTGATAAAGATGGCAATATGCAAGTGAATGCCGACACTACGCTGGATGCCATTGCCCGCCATAAATGCGCGATACTTGACCGCTATACCACAAGTTTACAGGATATGCAGATTGATTCACTTTCACCTTGGCTGGAGGTGATTGATGATGCGCGACAAAAAACTGCAGCGCTACAACAACGCATTATAGAAAAAAGCTCCGAAGGCGGTATTGATCCTTTGAAATTTAGTGCTTTATCAAAGGAGCTGGCCGAATGCACTTTGGATGCCAAAGTTTTTGAACAAGCGGCTGTTGAGGCCTATGAGCAAACTAACCGCGACGATGCTTTGAATTTGGTGCGCCGTATACGCATTTTTGGTGGATCTTTTGCAAAAATTGAATATCGCGAAAATGCAGAAGAATATACCCGCGTTGTGGGCGAGTTGATAGAAGGCTACGAAGAGCAATCTTTAGATGCCCGAACAGAAACACTTACACAGCTTTTGCAAGAGCCCGAAAAATTGGCAGAGCTTTATAAGCAAGCGAAGCCACGTTTGGAAGAAGAAGGCGTTGGTAAGCCCTATGACACAAACAATGCTGCGCCGATTGCATATCAAACACTAAAGCGCATGGAGCTGGCGCGGGATTTTCCTGGCGTGATAAAAGATAATGTGCTGGCAGAATTTACACACCCTTCGCAATTGCTGGAAGCGGTAGCGCTGCAGGCGGCAGTGGCAGAAGATGGAAAACGCGCAACTTTGGGGGTAGTCCCACTATTTGAATCGCCAGAGTCCATGACAGAAGCCCCGGCGATTATGGACAGTGCCTATAAAAATCCTGCATATTGCGAGCATATGAAAAAAATTGCCGACCGCGATGGATTGGATCAGCCAGTGCAGCAAATTCAGATTGCCCACAGCGATAACGCCCGTCGATCCGGTTTACCTGCTGCCCGTGCGTATATTCATGATGCCCATCACAATTTGCGCGATACGGCAAAAGAAAACGGCGTGAATGTGCAGTTTTTTGAAGGGGGAAGTAGCTCTGATATTTATCGCGGGGGTGTACGCGCCACTTCATCGGCAGTACGCGCCTATGGCTTGCAGGATTTTGCAAAATTCACCTTTCAGGGTGGAGATATGCTGAACTACATGAATTATGCCCCATCCAGCAAGCGACTGTTTGTGAGGAATTTCTCAAATTCCGCGTCGCATCAGGTGCATGGCGGCGAGCTTTCATCGAATATCACATGGTGTGAGCGCGAACGCGGACCTCGTATCATGGCTAAAGATCCGGTTATGGCACATAAGGCCGATACTGTGGTGAGTAAGGCACTCAAAGGTACGTTGGATGATTATCGCGACCATGCCTTTACCCGTGCAGGTTTAGGGCATTTGCTTCGCGCATTGGAATACGACGAAGAAAAACTAGCAGGAACCGCTGGAAGCCGTGCGCCGGTACGTGCGCAACAAGCACCATCCGGCAATGCAGCAGAGATAACCGCAGAAGTTAAGGAACCTGCTGCTTCTAAGCTACGCGTAGAATTTGCCAAAGTTAACAGCACACAAATGGCACCTGCGGAAACTGTGGATATTCATAAAACCCGCACAATAACGTTTAGCGAGGCGCTACAGCATGGCGGGTTGGTACCTACTATTGTTGGATCACGTACGATAGAAAAGAACTTGCATAGAGAAGTAAACGCTATGCGCACTGAGATTAATGAAAAAAGTGAAAGCGGTAAAAAGCTTTCTGCCGGTGAAAAAGCCCTGCTTAAATGCTATGAGCCGGGCGCCGGAAAAGATGCCCCGTTGCCAGCACAGGCGATTCGCTTCATGTTCAAGCAATCTAAATTGATGCAGGATGTCACGATTCGTTTGGCCATTGGCGTGGCGCTAACCGATTTTGATGGAATGCGCAATCACCACCCCCATTTGCGTCAAGATCCGTTTTTGGATCAGTTAGAAGACGAATGCCGTGAAGCTGCGAATATTGTGTGTGCTGCCTTTACCGGGAAATATCCAGAGTCGCTTGTTCCGGGTAAAAAGGGTAGAGAAGGTTTTGACGAAATACCCACCAGTCAATTGCGTCATTTGATGGTGGCACGTTTTCCGGAAATGCAGCAGGTGCTGGAAGATAAAAGCCGCTATTTAGGATTTTTACAGGCACTGAAAGCTGATGCGCGGGAATCTACCGCAAATGGGGATGAGGGCATGGATGCTTATAGCCGCCGACTGACCCATGCAGCAGGGGATACCGTGACCCATGGCCGCATGGTGCCCACCAGTGCAACTTCCGGCTCAAGAACGGTGGGGCCTGCGAGAAGTACAATGTGAGGGTGTCCAACCATTGACACCCCCCCAGACTCGGCTGGCCCCCGTTGTTTAAGAAGTGCCCCCTTCAGGGGCCCACCTG
>JAKUPQ010000115.1 GCA_022450665.1 Alphaproteobacteria bacterium
CACGTATCGGCGATGAAGTGGCTGATTTACTGGTGTTGCGTGCCGCAGACGATGTTGAACTAGTCAAAAAGGCCTATGCATCACTGCTATCGTTTATGGCAAAATATGATGGTTATGAAAGTGAATTCCGCAGCCCGTTGCAGTTGCTGGCTTATCACCACCCATATCTGATGGAAGACATGTTGCGCCGCGCACAAACCCCGCCGACATTCGAGCCGAATATCCGTAAGTTTTTAGAAACAGTAGATGACCCCGAAGTTACGCAAACTCTCGTTTCTTTGCTAGGTAAGGAGCTTGATAAAAAACACTTTGGATACGAACTGCACTTGCTGACCAAGGCGTATTTTCAAGGGAAAATATCGTTTGAGCAGTTGGATGCTGAACTGGCAAAACACCCAAACCCCAATACGGATTTCACTCGCAAAATCATCGCCGCGCATCAGCAGCAGCATTATGAACAGATGGCCGATCTGCTTCACAAGCATATAAAACCCTTCGGCGCGCCATGGATGGAATATCCCGAATACCAAGCGGCAAAAAACCTGCTGGCGTCGGTAACCTTATACACGCCTGTTGCGCTCGAAAAGCTGCTGCCTACCTATGCCAAATGGACAGGAGGAACAAATGACCTCGAAATCAGCAAAAATATGAAAACTTTTATCGCCCTCAATCCCAATCGGGCGGCAGAGGCAATTCCTATTCTGAACTTGCTGCTGCATAAAGGCCTTCATCATAGCCCCAATAGCTACCGCCCCATCTTCGATGCAATTGCACAAGCAGGCGAGGAAAATGTCGACATGATTATTGAGCAAATGGCGCAAAACATCCTGCACTCTGATATTCATGACGCCGCTATAAGCTATGGTTTAATGCTGCGCTACGGCCACCGCTACAACATTGCCCCCACAACGCTGGTTTTGCAAGCACGCAAAACAGGGCGCGCAACCATTTGGGAGCGCATAAAACAGATGCATTTGCTCGCAGAGGCAAACAACCCCCAAGCGCTGCTGCGTGCATTGCCCGGCATTGCTTATGACGATATTGTTTATGAGGCTTTGCGCAGGATGTTCCGCGATGATTTCCGCCCCAGCGAACACGATATCGCCGCGCTGCTGGAATATTATCGCTCTCTTGACTGGGACACGCCAAATCAAGATAAGCACAAATATACGATATTAAATTCCCTGAGCGAAAACGAGTTTTTATCCAGACAAATTATATTGGAGCAATTGCTGCCACACTATTATGCAGATTTAGATAAGCCCATAACCCCCTCTACTCGTGAAAGCCTGCACAATACCTTAGCGCGTTTAATTAAAAACAACCCAGATATCAGCCGACAATTTGCGCAAAGCTTGATAAAGAAAATCCCCGCCAATATCGAAAACCCCAACTACAAAAGCCTTCCGCGTGCGGTAATCCGGCCTTTATTGGCACAATGGCGCAATGCAATGCTCATTGCACCACTCACGCTTATTTATGCGCAAAATACAGACGAAAAAGAGGCGCTATTTTATTTGGCGTCAAGCCTGCTCTACTCTCCCGAATTGCAAGCGCACCTGATGGCGCAACGCGAGGCACTCGCCAACCCGCAAACACCGCGCGAAACAGATTTAAAAGCTATTTACGATGATATGTATGCGGTGTGGTATTACGCCCAAAATGGTTTTCAATCAGAAATGGTAATCAAGCACATGAAATCGCTGTTTTACTATGTGCCAAAAGATAAATCCCTTTCATGGGCGTCAAAAACCATTGCGGCTAACATGCTACTTCCACTCAGAGACCTTCGCCCACCTTTTGTCATTAAACTGTTCCAAAGTATGTTAGACGACTTTGCCGCACGTAACTATCAGGCCTATTATAGCTTGCACGAGCTTAGAATCGTTCTTCCTCAGGCTGTTTGGCCATATTTCCATAAATATCCATCGGCAATAAAATATTTTGGCAATGATGTTCCATATCAAAGAATTCTATTGGATGATGATCCGGCTGCAATGCTTGTAATGCTTGAAGAATCTATAAATTTCTTGAATAATCAAGGCATTACACTTGAGCGCGTAGTAGAATCACCTAATTATGACCTTAAATTCCGCAAAGAAAATAGTGCGCTATGGAACAAATTGATCGGTGTGGCTAACTATGCAAATAGCCAAAATGCTTATGGTGGAGCCAAGATACTTGATCGTCCAGGAAGAATGTTGAACGAGCGCAGCGAATTTGGCAAAAAATTCATGCGTGCCATCACCCTCAACCATTGCGCCCGTGACCCCGAAAAATTACGCAAGCAATTAAAAGAACTAACCACAGATCCAAATATCAAGGTAGCAGAATTTGCAAAAGAAATACTACCCCTTTGCGTCAAGGATGCAAGCAGTTGAAGCTAGAGCATTGGGTGACTAGATCTGTATGGCAGAGCTGAAGCAAGGCGCATTTGAGGAAAATTGCATTCCTTTTTCGCGACAAATTATCGTTTCAAGCCAACCTAAAATAGTTCAATTAGCTAATGGCGAAAAAGGGGAATACTATCAAGAGTCATGGGAAGAAAAAACGCAATCTAATTGGCGTAGAAGGAAGTTTGTTGAATTTGATAGATTAATGGCTGGTTACTGAATTGATACGCAAAAATCCTTAGACATGGCGGCAATGATCATATCTTTTAAAAAAGAAATGAAGACAGCGCCCAATTTTAACTCGATTGGAGATGCTAAAAAATACGTTGACGATTACTTAGCTTATTTAAATAGAAAACATGCGCAAACCTTGCTCATTGTTATGCTGAAACACTTTGGATTCAGCGATGTTGAAATAGAGCTTTATCGCAGAAAATGGAGACTCTACAGCAGGAAAAAAGGGCGAATAGTTCCACCAGAAGAGTTTGCTCCTTATGCTTTTTATGTATTTAAAGTGGATTATTTCTTCAAACTTGTGGCATCGCAGGAATTAGTTCCCACAGGAAAAAAGTCTAAAAGCTATATAGATTTGCAATATATATATTATTTACCTTTTTGTATGTGCTTTGCGTCTAAAGATAAATTTCATAAAAAAGTAGCCCCTCTGTTTATGGAAACCGATCAGTCATTTGTTTGGGGAGATGACCTTAAAGCTGACTTGAGTAATATACACGATCACCTTAGTGCGGATTCCGGGGCTGAATATGACGGTCGTCATGGTCGATGGCAAAAAGGTGAAGCCCGTCAAGTTCCATGAATTCCGCATCGGTGTTGCGGAAACCTATGATGTGCTAGTTACGCCAAAAGAGGAGAAAGCCTATACGATCTTTGTCGAATCGCTTGATCGCAGTGGTTACACACGCGGCACTCTTTCTCCGCAGCCGGGTATGACTGCCCCAGTGCCTAAAATGCGCCCCGTACCGGATCGCACATTAGAAAGCATTGGCATGGGTATGATGAAGGGCAAGTATTTCGGCGGTATGGATGATGCGATGATGAAGAAAATGCATCACAAACGCATGAAAATGCAGAATGAAAATATCCCCGGCCCAAATGGGCCTATGCCTTTCATGCCGGATAAGAATAATCCAGATGTAGCAATGACAGTGATGAATCCGAAAGAGCGTATGGATGAGCCGGGAATCGGTCTTGGCAACGATGGCTGGAAAGTGCTGACCTACAAGGATTTGATTTCCAATGAGCCGCAGCCATATAAGGCCGAAGTTGAACGCGAGATGACCATTAATGTCACCGCCAATATGGAGCGCTATATATTCTCGCTGGATGGTAAGAAATTTTCTGACCAGCCGGGGCCATATCTGTTCCGCCACAACGAACGCCTGCGTCTCTATATGGTGAATCATACAATGATGGATCACCCCATGCACTTACACGGCATGTGGATGCAGCTGGAAACCGGGCGCAGTAACGAAGAAATTCCGTTCAAGCATACCTATCTGCTTAAACCCGGCGAGGTAGCATCATTTAAAATCACCCCAATAGAAAAAGGCGACTGGGCCTTTCACTGCCATCTGCTTTATCACATGGAAGCAGGCATGTTTCAGGTTGTGAGGGTAGCATAATGGAGGACATCATGAAAAAAATAATACTAAGCACTCTTATCTGCATCGCACCGTCTATGACGCTCGCGCAAGAACATCAGCACCATTCTATGGATGTGCCGATACAGGCAACCAATGAGGGAACCGAGCCAAAACCGGCTGATTATCATAGCCCCGGACTACCGCCAGAACCGGGCAAGGAAATTCGTAAAACAGCGGAGGATGCACCCGGAAAACCACAGGAAAATTTTGACGTGGTATCCATGCACGATAACGAGCCATTCTTCCAAGTTATCGGTGATCGGCTGGAGCATCGCAGCGATGGCAAGGAGCAGGTTATATTATGGGATATGGATGCATGGTATGGCACAGATTACAATAAGTTTTACGTGGAATCCGAAGGGGAATGGAATACCGATAAGGATGAGCCGGAAAGCGTGTCGATGGAAGTGTTCTGGAATCACACCATCCGCCCGTTTTGGGATACGCAGTTGGGTATTCGGCATGACTTTTTAGATGGCAAAGATGACCGCAGCTTCCTCGCCGGAGGCTTGCAAGGCATGGCTCCTTATATTTTCGAGGTCGATGCCACCGCTTATGTGAGCGAAGATGGTGATCCATCTGCCGTATTTGAAGTAGAGCGGGATTTTTACTTCACCCAACGGCTAGTGCTTCAGCCTAGGTTTGAAACGGAAATCGCCTTGTCGGACGTGCCGGAATATAATATCGGCGCTGGCTTTACCGGTGTGGAAACCGGACTTCGCATGCGTTACGAATTCACCCGCAAATTCGCGCCCTATATTGGCGTAAGCTGGGAACGCAGCCTAGGCGAAACCGCCAATATGATGCAGGCAGATGGCGAGGATATTAATAAAACGAACTTTGTCGCCGGGGTAAAATTTTGGTTTTAAGCTATGTAGCCCGTCAGCACCAATAGGATAAATTGATGTGAATTGCTAAGGTGATATTTATCCCTGCTAATTCCCTGTTATGAGGTTTAGGGAAATGCAGCTGTAATGCAGGAATTCTCTTGGTTAGAGAGTATGCAAAGTGCCGATTTCCCTGTAAAGTTGACAAAGCTCCCTGTAAAAACGGGGTTATCAGGGAATTCAGAGACACATTCTGACATTGCAGTGACTACACCACCATTGCTTTTTATCCTTATATTGCAATAACTTAATAGGCCGTCAATCTCGCGCTGTGCGCGCCGTTGCACGCT
>JAKUPQ010000116.1 GCA_022450665.1 Alphaproteobacteria bacterium
CCTATGTGCCTATCATCATGCTTTCTGGGCGTGGTGGGTGGGACGATGTAGAAAAAGCGCGTGATGCAGGTTTTTCAGAGTTTCTAATAAAACCTTTTAGTGCCAAGGCATTGTGCGATCGTATTTTATTATGTGTGGAAAACCCCCGTGCATTTGTCTCCACCTCCTCCTATACCGGCCCAAGCCGCCGTCGCCGTGAAGCCGTAAAACTCCCCCCCGGTGTAACTAAAGACCGCCGCAAACGTGACTCAGAAAACAACCTACCGGGCAAAGCGCTCAAAGGGAAAATTGGTTTCGACATCAATATGCGCCAGATATTCACCCCCGAAACCGTTACCAAAGCGCAAAATCACATTGACCAGCAAGCCGAAAAATATCGTGAGCGTGCAATGCATGATATTGGCGTATTGCTTCATACCTTGCGCAATGCGCAGCAATATAGCAGCCCCGAAAAACATATGGCAAAATTTGAGCGCATGGCGTTTTCACTCAAATCACTCGCTGGTATCTTTGGGTACGACCTCGGTTCAAATGTGGCCAATTCTTTGCTGGCTATCTGCCAAAAGCCTCTGGATAATACAGAGCATGAATTGGTATTGCTTGAAAAGCATATTAAAACTTTACATCATATTTTTCAAAATGATGTTAAAGCTATGGGTGGCGCTGTAGGTACAGAATTACTTAGTAGCCTCAACGCACTCATTAAAAAATATCAGACCATGCCTTCTACCAACACTCAAAATAGCGATACTCCGGCGCCATGAGCAAACCAGACATTAAATTTCTTGATGAAGTAAAGCTCAGAGCGCTTGAACTGGTTATTCAACCCTTGGAAGGTGTCTTCACTACCAGCAATATTATGCAGCTATGCCTAAGCATGGCCACCATGTTTGGTGCATTAATCATCGCCAGACAAATCGAAAACCGCCACACTGATGCAATCAATCGCCTGTTTCCTAACGAACGCCAGCGGGTGCTGCGCGAAAGTTTGCTGAGTGTTATATTTCCGTTTATTTGGCTGGTACTGCAAGGGATTGTCACGTTTGTAAGCCAGTTCACACTGGTTCCCACGCAGTTTATAAGCGTCGTGTCGGTCTTGCTTTTGGCGTGGATTATTATCCGCCTAAGTACCGGCTTGGTATCCAGCCGCCTATGGGCAAAGGTTATTGCTGCTATTGCATGGGCATTCGCGGCATTGAGCATACTAGAATGGCTCGACCCCCTGATTAATTACCTTGACGACATGGCGGTTACGCTGGGCAAATACGAAATCACTATGCTTGGTGTGTTGAAAGCAATGATTTTATTGGTCGTGCTGTTATGGCTTGCTCTAAGCAGTTCACGCACTATTGAGCGTCGTATTCGTAAATCGCGCACACTCACACCATCGGTACAAGAGCTATCCAGCAAGTTGATTAAAATCAGTTTTGTGGTGGTGGCCATTATTGTCAGCCTTACCAGCGTAGGCATAGACCTTACAGCATTCGCTGTCTTCTCTGGTGCGGTGGGTGTAGGCATTGGTTTTGGTTTGCAAAAAGTTGTATCCAACCTCATCAGTGGTATTATTTTGCTGATGGATCGCTCCATCAAGCCAGGAGATGTCATTGAACTAGGCGACACCTACGGCTGGATTAACAGTCTTGGGGCACGCTTTGTATCGGTTATCACCCGTGACGGCAAAGAACATCTGATTCCTAACGAAGACCTTATTACTCAAAAAGTAATAAACTGGTCGTATAGCGACACCAATGTGCGCCTTAAAGTGCCTGTTGGAATTTCTTATTCCTCCGATGTGAATAAAGCGATGGATTTGCTAATTGAAGCTGCCATTGAAACCCCGCGTGTTTTAGAATCCCCCTCCCCACGTTGTTTGCTTATAGGCTTTGGCGACAACTCAGTAGATTTGGAATTGCGTGTATGGGCTGCTGATCCTAACAATGGCATTGCCAATTTACGCAGTGCTGTACTAGTGAAGGTATGGAATAAGTTTAACAGCAATGGTATTGAGTTTCCGTTTCCACAGCGCGATGTACACTTGGATATTAGTGATGAAGTGCTGGAAAAATTGATGATGACCAAGCCCACTCCAGCCACAAAGAAACCACCTGCAAAGAAGCAGCCAGCGACCTCCAAAAAAACGGCGACCTCTAAATCATAATCACTTAAAAAATGCGTAGTTCTTTGTAGCCTATTTATAGGTTAAACAGTAATATCCTTAGCGGTAATTCTTATCTCAGGAACCTGTGCATGAAATCATGGCTGCGTAATGTGCTGTTAATCTCGTCCATTGTAATCTTATGGGCGGCGCTTTTGCTGAGTGTTTTGTTCTATCAGCGCAACAGTGTCCTCAAGACCGAGAAATGGGTTAATCACTCATATGCAGTAGTTACGGCGGGTAAAGACCTCGAAGCTGATATCAGCCAGCTTATTTCTAAGCAACGCGGTTATATTATTACTGGTGAAGACTCCTATATTGAGGAGTATTTGTTCGATAAACAAAAAATTCTTAATACTATCGATCAATTAGCTGAACTAACAAGCGATTCAAGCATTCATCAGGAATATGTCTCTAATTTAACGAAAGATTTTACAGCACTTATTGCTTTGCTTGATGAGCGCATTGAACAAGCTAAAAAGCTTTCCCGCCAGCTTAGTCGCCTTAATAACACGTTAGAAGTGCGACGCATTAATGATTCCATGCAAAACATGATCAACACTTTGCTGGCAAGCGAAACACGGGTTTTAGAAAAACAGCTTGCAACAGAAGAATTAAAGAAAAAGCAATATGCCATCATTCTATACAGCGGAATTATATCGAGTATTTTGCTTATTTTAGGATTGAATGCAGCGGTATTCCGCAGCAACTATCGCCGCATGTCGGTTGAAAAAGAAAACCGAGAGATGCAAGAGCGCATGGCATTGGCAATGAGCAGCACCTCCGACAGCATATTCGATTGGAATATGGAAGATGATAGCATCTATCTCTCCCCGCGTTATAAGCAACAGCTAGGCTACGGCGATGATGATATCGCAGACAATGCCACCGCCATTATCAATCGCATTCATCCTGATGACAAAGAGAATGTGAAAGATTATTTACAGCGATATCTGGAAGGAGAAATTGAAGAATACTCTCAAGTTTATCGCACACAACATAAAGACGGACATTGGCTATGGCTGAATTCACGCGGTAGAGCAATTTTTAATGACGAAGGTAAGCCGGTTCGATTCGTTGGCGCACATACAAATATAACCCATATTAAAGAAATAGAAGAAAACCTTAGGCACGAAAAAGAAGCCGCCATTAAATCAAATAAAGCTAAAAGTGAGTTTCTGGCCAATATGAGCCATGAAATACGCACTCCGCTTAACTCGATTATTGGCGTAAGTAATATTTTGGCAAAATCCAAAACCTTGAACGAAGATCAACGTACTAATTTAATCAAAACCCTGCAAAGCAGCTCGATATCACTGCTGGATCTAATTAATGATGTGCTGGATTTTGCCAAGATCGAAAGCGGAGAGCTAAAAATAGATAATCGTGAATTCGAAATAGAGCCACTTTTCGATCAAGTGGAAAGCATTATGGCGATAAAGGCCAATGAAAAAGGCGTTCAATTTAAAATCAATGCCGAAGAATTAATTTTTGCTACACAGTATGGTGATGAAATGCGTGTACGACAGATTTTGCTGAACCTGATAGGCAATGCTATAAAATTCACTGAAAAAGGCTCGGTTAGTGTTAGTGCCAGCCATGCTGATAACAACCTTATTATCAGCGTACACGATACAGGCATTGGTATGCCTAAGGAAATTAAAGATAAATTGTTCAAAAAATTTGAGCAAGGAGATGCATCGGTAAATCGTAAATATGGCGGCACCGGACTTGGTTTGGCAATATCACAGCAATTAGCCCAGTTAATGGGGGGAAGAATTGTCGTTGATAGCACTGAAAACATTGGCTCAACTTTTACATTAACGCTGCCGGTACAAAAAGATAAGCTTACAAAACTCACAAAAAAGGCTAAAAAAACCATCCCAGCCAAGCGTGAGGCTTCTACCAAAAAAATCCTGATAGCTGAAGATTATGAGGGCAATATTATTGTACTTAGATTTTTACTTGAAAATTTAGGGGTAGAATTCGACATCGCCCGCAATGGCGCCGAAGCAGTAGAAATGTATAAAGCAGCACCCTACCCACTTGTGTTAATGGACGTTCAAATGCCTGAAGTAGATGGCTTTGAAGCTACCCGACGCATTCGCGATTTTGAGTCACAAGAACATATCTCTGCGTGCGTTATCATCGCTATGACAGCCCATGCTTTGGCCGGTGACAGCGCTCGCTGCATAGAAGCAGGCATGAATGACTATCTGTCAAAACCGCTTATGGAAGCTGATTTAACAGATAGATTTGAAAAACACCTGTTCAAACCCGCATAAATCATTAAAAAACACTTGCAATGGCATGGCATAAATTGCATGATGCCGCACCCTTGGTAATAGGCATGGTGTCGATTGCAAGGGAATTCACACGCAAAAGCGCGGGTCACACAGCACAAATGCTGCCACACCCTCCGGTGCCCTTGATATGTCAGGTCATTGCTTTTGCGGAGGTATAACCGGTCAAAGGAGTAATTTATTATGGCACTACCTCAATATTCAATGCGCGAGTTGATTCAAGCTGGCGTACATTTTGGTCACAAAACTAAACGCTGGAATCCGCGTATGGCACCATTTTTGTTTGGTGTTCGTAATGATGTGCATATCATCGATTTGCAAAAAACCGTTCCTATGTTGCACAAATCACTTGCCGCTGTGCGCGATGTGGTAGCACAAAATGGCCGCGTTTTGTTTGTTGGTACAAAACATCAGGCTTCTGATCCTATAGCCGAAGCGGCAAAGCGCTGCGGCCAGTATTATGTGAACCATCGCTGGCTTGGTGGCATGCTTACTAACTGGAATACGATTCAGCAATCTATCAAAACCCTTCGTAACCTCGAAGATAAGCTGGAAAACCCAGGGCCACGCCTTACCAAAAAAGAACTGCTCACCATGTCACGTCAAAAAGACAAGCTGGAGCGCTCTTTGGGTGGTATTAAAGACATGGGCGGCTTGCCTAATCTGGTGTTTATCATCGACACCAATCGTGAA
>JAKUPQ010000117.1 GCA_022450665.1 Alphaproteobacteria bacterium
AGGCATGGCAAATAAATTACACGAAGAAGCCATAACCAAAAATGCAATCCCAGAATTAGCTGGATATAACAGTCAGCGCCGCGAAATAAAATATGGCACAAACTCACGTATTGATATTCTATTGCAAGACGACAAGCGCGCAGATTGTTATGTTGAGGTAAAAAATGTGCATTGGAAACAGGGCAATGCCGCCACATTTCCCGATGCAGTAACTAGCCGTGGCGCAAAACACATGGAAGAGCTAGCCCTGATTGCCCAGTCTGGCAAGCGCGCCGTGGTGCTTTTTGTGGTGCAGCGCGATGACTGCGACTTTTTCACTCCTTCCTATGCGACCGATCCTAAATATGCTGATGCATTGCATAATGCTTTGGCTAAGGGTGTTGAAGCCTTGTGTTATTGTTGCTATGTTGCAGAAAATGAAATACGCATTCACCGCAAGCTTCCTGTGCGGCTTGAATTACCATAGATGGGGATACAATGAACACACTTGATGAATATGATGATTTGGATGAACTAGCCAGCATGGACACGCGCAGCATAACAATACACAGCCCCGAAGATTTTGAAGGTATGCGCAAGGCTGGGCAACCTGCCGCACAAGTGCTGGATATGCTAACCGAACATGTGGAACCTGGTATTACCACCGAATATATCAATCAATTAGCGCATGAGATGATTGTTAATGCGGGCGCTACCCCTGCCCCGCTAAATTATCGCGGGTTTCCAAAATCTGTTTGCACGTCGGTAAACCACGTGGTGTGCCACGGCATACCAGAAGATAAAAAACTCAAATCCGGTGATATTGTAAATATTGATGTAACAGTAATTGTTGACGGATGGCACGGCGACACCAGCCGCATGTATTGGGTAGGCAAGCCAAAAATTATGGCACAGCGTCTTACAGACATAACTTATGAAGCCACCATGCGCGGTATTGAACAAGTCAAACCTGGCGCGACCACCGGCGATATTGGCCACGCAATACAAAGCTTTGTAGAAAGTCATAATTACAGCGTTGTACGCGATTATTGCGGCCACGGCCTGGGAAAAGTTTTTCACGCCGCGCCCAATATTCTGCATTATGGCCGCCCGGGTACAGGTGCAGAGCTAAAAGAAGGCATGTTTTTTACTGTCGAGCCTATGGTAAATGTGGGTAAAGCCGCCACTATCTTAAGCAAACATGATGATTGGACAGTTACAACACGCGATAAATCGCTATCGGCACAATTTGAGCATTCTCTTGCTGTCACTAAAGACGGCTACGAAATATTTACACGTTCTCCTAAAGGGTTACATCACCCACCCTACACTGCTTAAAACTATGACTACTAAAGAAAAGCCTCACTATATTGGTCATCGTCAACGTTTGCGTGAGCGCTTCTTAAAAGGCGGTAATGCAGCTTTGGCAGATTATGAGCTTATCGAAATGATATTGTTTTCCGCGCATCCGCGTGGTGATGTTAAGCCATTAGCAAAAAAACTACTGACGCAATATGGTAGTTTTTCCAAAGTTATCACGCTTTCGCCCACCGAATTGAAGCAAATTGACGGCGTTGGTGATGCAGTGATCGCAGCATTCATGACAATACAGGCTGCTACCGAGAGGTTATTGCGCGAGCAAGTAGTAAATCGCCCACTCATTCAAAGCTGGAGCGCTTTGCTAGACTACAGCAAAGCCACGATGGGATACAAAAAAATTGAAGAATTCCGCATTCTGTTCCTCAATCGACGTAATGAATTGATGCATGATGAAGTGCAACAAAAAGGCACAATAGACCACACACCTGTATACGTCCGTGAAGTCGTAAAACGTGCATTAGAGCTAGGCGCGGCATCCATTATTCTTATGCACAACCACCCCAGCGGCGAAGCAAAGCCCTCCAAAGCCGATATTGACATTACAAATCAGGTGGTAAACGCCGCAAAAGGCGTAGGAATTTCAGTGCATGATCACGTTATTATTACCGAAAATGCGCATTATTCATTTCGCGCTAATGGGATAATTTAGCAACACCTTGCAAAAAAACTGCAACACTTTTGCAATAGTTTTTATTTTGGGTTGCATAGCCTTGGGAACTCATTTAAGAGCAATAGTGAAATAACCTTTTGCGTTTAACTAATTTATTGAGGTTCTGCTATGCTCCGTATGATTAAAACTGCTACTCTTGCTGCTTCTATCGCAGCTGTAATGACCGCCGGCGCTACCGCGCACATGGGCAACAACAACAAAATCCCAGCATTTGACCAAAACAGCCTGACCGTTCTTGACGAGCGCGGCAACTGCGTTTTGACCAAATGGGACGGAATGGGCAATGAATGCGGTGGAAAAACCGATAAAGCATGGCGCACCGTGTATTTTGCATTCGATTCTGCTGTACTTCGCCCGGAATCTAAAGAAAAACTCGATCGTTTGTATGCTAAACTCAACGATGAGTCGCAAAACATTTTGCGCGCCAACATCGTAGGTTATGCCGATGAAATTGGTACCAACGATTACAACTATAAATTGTCGCAGCGTCGCGCTGATGCTGTTCATGGTTACCTTAAAGGTCGTGGCTATCAAAATGCCGACGTAACCGAGATTCGCGCTTTGGGTGAACGCCCTGACAATAACTGCCCAACCACAATGAAGCGCAAGGCACGCATCGCCTGCCTTTGGGAAGATCGTCGCGTTGAGATCGAACTCGAATATCTGAACAAATATCGCCCAATTATGCGCTAATCCGCATTGCGATATATGATTTTATAAAAGGGAAGCGGAAACGCTTCCCTTTTTTCATGGACTAAATCGCTTTATGGTTGAAGCTGTTGCCTATAGCCCTTATCTTAAAAGATAGCTTTACATGAATCTTTTTTAAGCCCTCAAATGGTGAGCAACTGAAATGCAAGATTATTCCGAAGCAATCTGGAAAAGTGTTACCTTAGAGTTAAAGACATTATTCGCCGCCCATAAAAATGTGGGTTTGGAAGGAAAAATGTGCTTATACACGCACCCAAAACAAGATGTGTGGCGCTCCAAAGATGCGGGATTACAATTCTGGTTTGGTGAAAATGACATTGCTAAAGCAGTTGCAGAGCTAGAAAAGCATTACAATAAAGGGAATTTGCCTAACTCACCAATGCTGCTTAACCCAATCATTCATGAGCAGCAGGAAAACGGTTCAATGAAGCCTTTAGGCTCAGGTATAATCTGGGCTACGGCATTTTGCTTAGGAACGAACAAACTCACCGATGAACAAATTCAGCGCCCTCAAGAACTGGGAGTACTGGTGTCCCCTGTAATGCGCGGAGAAAATGATCGCGCCGGCCTTAAAATGGTGGCTTTCACCAGCGAAGTAGTCCCCGCCAACCACAGCGCATGGACGGTTGAAGGTTGTAAAGAGCTTTATAACCTTACCTATCTGCACAGCATTGATTATGCCCCATTTTACATGCTTTCTGGCTTATTTTATCTGGCAAAACACGGTATGTTCGGTCATCCGGATTTCAGCGATTTATGGCCTGATGATGCTGATTTATCTACGCCAGAAGCAATGCAATCGGCTATTGCATCAAAATCAATCGCGCAACAAAAAATCCTTGATGCTTCTATCGCATGGGATGCGTACGATAATCACCACTCGCTTTATCAAAAATTTGGCATCAATGTGGATGATATCGAACGCAACTTAAAGTTCTTTAATTTATGCGCTCGTGACATTGCCCTGTTTGATAATACCGGTGTGCGCCACATGGATGCGGATACTACGGTAGGCTTCGAATTCGTTGTAAATGGCTGGATTCCTAAAGGCGCCGTAACGGTCATTGGTGCATCAGGTGGCACAGGTAAATCGTCGCTGGCGCACAACCTTGCTGTAAAAGCGGCTATCGATTACGAAGAAGGTGAAGAGCGCCCTACATGGCTAAATTCACAGATTAATTTTGATAAAAGCGACGGTATCATTGTTTATCTCTCTGGTGAGGATGGCCCCGCTATCGTACATGCCCGCGCAAAGGTTTATGATCCTCAGGGGCGCTCCGACCGGCTTATGGTTATGCGCACAGACTTTGGTGATGATAACAATCTTGCAGGTTTCTTGCGCCGCCTTAGTAAACTTCCTGATGTTTCAATGGTAGTAATCGATCCTGCACGTAAATATCTCACCGGCGATGAAGAAGACGCAGCGGTTGTGAGCGAGTTCTTTGAAGCAATTGAAGAATTTGCCATTAATCGCAATGCCGCTGTGGTTGTGGTTCACCACTTGGCAAAAGGGGCAAAACCTAGCCATATCAGTGAAATATATGATCTGTTACGCGGATCACAGGTGTTTATTGACCGCCCCCGTGTGGTTATTGGTATGTATCGCGAAGGCCCGTATATTGTGGCAGGGCTTGCAAAAAACAACATTCCGCCACAATTAGGTATGGTGCAGGGCGAGCGCGTTTTTGCCCGCGATCCCGACAGATTAGAACTGGTGCAACTACCCGGCGATCAAGGAATACGCCTCGACACTGTAATCTCGGATGAAGAACTGCAACAAATGAAATCCGAAAGCACAGACGGCTGATATTAATCGCCGCCGTCCATCTCATCGCCATACACTGCAGACCTGCCTTTGCTTTTCTTGCTTTTTGAAAGAAGCTTGCGGCTGGCTTTTTGCTGAGTATCTTCTTCATCATCCTCTTCATCCGCATCAATTGTAGTATCCACACGCAGTGCATCTGGCAGGTGTAACGTTTGTGTAGGAAAGGCAATTTCTGCTTCATGCTTATGAATGATGTCTGAAATCTTCAATAAAATTTCATGTTTTACTTCATGATAATGCGACCATGCAGTGGTATGCGTGAAGCAATATATAAAGAAATCTATCGAGGAATTGTTAAAGCTATTGAAATACACCATTAATGTTTGCTGTTCATCAATTTCTTTATGCTCCATCAGCAACTTACGTACTGCGTCGGTAATTTCCTGCATTTTTGCCACATCCACATAGCGCAGACCTATTGTTTCAAAAATGCGGCGATGACTCATGCGCGATGGATTTTCAACAATTATCGTTGTAAAT
>JAKUPQ010000118.1 GCA_022450665.1 Alphaproteobacteria bacterium
GTGGGTGATATTGAAAACGACCCGGGCTCGGGATTATTCTCGTTACTCAACTTGTTCCCCTCACCCTACTACCTATGGTGCTTAGTAGTGGTGGGCGTATTCATTTTTCTGGTTACCAGCGCCGACAGTGCCTCTTATGTATTGGCAATGATGGCAGGACGCGGCGAAGAAAACCCCAGCGTAAAAAGCAAACTCTTTTGGGGCATGGCCATTGCCGTACTCACCGCGTCTTCGCTTTTTTCAGAAAGCGGCATTCATGCGGTGCGGGCAGTGTTCAGCTTTGCAGGAATCGCAGTGTTCTTTATTTTGATTGCGCAAATGCTGTGCCTGTTCAGCGGTCTGGCGCGGCACAATAAATAGCTGGTATCAATCAGCGAAATACCACGGTTTTGTGACCATTGAGCAATACGCGATGCTCCAGATGATATTTTAACGCATGTGCCAGCACTTTGGCTTCGATATCACCGCCTACCGACACCAGACGTTCGGGACTGAAAGTGTGATCGACACGGGCAATTTCCTGCTCGATGATTGGCCCTTCATCAAGATCTGATGTCACATAATGCGCCGTGGCACCAATAATTTTCACCCCCCGCTCATAAGCCTGATGATAAGGGCGTGCGCCTTTGAAGCTGGGCAAGAATGAATGGTGAATATTAATTACCCGCCCATGCATCCGCTTACAAAGCTCTGGTGACAAAATTTGCATATAACGTGCCAGCACCACCAAATCCACCTGCTCATCCTCAATAACCTGCATGAGCTTTTGCTCTTGCTGGGTCTTCGTTTCAGCGGTAATGGGCATGTGATGAAAAGGGATATTGTGCCAATCAACAATGGGGCGCAACACATCGTGGTTACCCACTACCGATGCAATTTCCATTGGCAAACCATTCGCCTGATAGCGGTGCAGCAAGTCGTTGAGGCAATGCCCCGCTTTAGACACCATAATCATTACACGCATTTTGCGCGAAAGGTCGTATACATGCCACTGCATGGTGAATTTTTCCGCAACCTGTACCAAAAACCGCTGCTCTAATTCACGTTGTTCGGGTGTATCTTTTCCGGCTTCGAAATCGCACCGCATAAAGAATTGATTGGTAGAAGGATCGCCAAATTGCGCCGATTCACGAATAAAGCAATCATGCTGCGTTAAAAAGCTCGAAATGGCGGCCACGATGCCTCGCACATCATTACAAGAAACAGTCAGCACATAATTACGTGGAGTATCAGTCATTCGTTTTTCCTTGCAAGCAATTGCCAGCGTTGATTATTCATGGGCGACACAATGCGTATAACGCAGCGCAAACGCAAGCGAAAATCATTCGGTTGGCATGTCTTGCTGAATTAACACATGCGTTTCCCAGTCTTCCATTCCCATTACCGGCAGCAAAGGTTGCAACCCTATTTGCGCATGAACGGCCAGAATTTCTGCGCTGCGCCACAATAAAATACCCGATAAAATCACGATACTGCCCGAAGCAATGCTGCTACGCAACCCCGATGCCAGCATCACCAGCGGGTCTGCCGTCATGTTACAAATCACCAGATCATACGGCGCCTGCGCTCGTATTTGTGAGTGATTATAGCCATTGCTACGCACCACCTCCACCCGTTTTTCAAGGTGGTTATGTGCGATGTTCTTTTGCGCCATAGCAACCGCACTGGCCTGAATATCTGCGGCCACAACTTTTGATTCCGGCCATAAATTCGCCGCTGTCATGGCCAGCAAACCCGCCCCGCTTCCCATGTCTATAATATGTGAAAAGTCATACACGCTTTGCAGGGCATACAGCGCCTGCAATACCATTTGTGTAGAAGGGTGATCACCGCTGCCAAAACCTTCGACACCAGCAGCCAGCTCTATGGTAAATTCTGTATTGCTCATAATGCTATTATGCGGATTCTGGCGGCGGTATCAACTGCGCTGCGCGTTCACGCAATGTCACATGACGCTCCACCCATAATATTAGCAGCGGAACACACAGGCTGGCGGCTATTGCCAGCATTGCCACATGTGAAAATCCCTGCAGCGATTTATCGCTTGCCTCATGCAGCATGGTAGTGCTTAAAAATGCCCCCAACGCTGCAAAAAGCTGTGCAATACAGTTCACCAGCGCCAAAAATCCTGCCCGTTGTTGGGGTTCTGGAATTTTAGAGGCAAGGGTATTGTTGCACACCCCACGCGCCGACATACTCGCCATGAACAATACATAGATAGCTAATGGCGAAAGATACGAGGGCGAATGCACCATTCCTGCATAGCATGTGGCTACCAAAACTATCATTCCCACCAGCGATACAATAAACGCTGAAACATGATTGAGTATTTTCCCTACCACCCGCAACACCACAAAACTACCCACTCCCCCCGCCATATAGAGCAAGCCAAGCTCATTACGGGGCAAGCCAAGATTAAACTGCACAAAACTGGCAAGATGTGGAATAAGCAAAAATGCCGCAAACATACTAAAGCTGCCAACGGCAAAAACCTGCCAATGGACTTTGTTAAACAACAGAGTTTTAATGGTATCAAAGCTGCGTATCCGTGCATTTGCTGATAAATGCCCTGTGAGCGGCGCCATTATGACTATTACAGTTATCAGCACCAGCAATGTCAATCCGGCAGTGGCAAGAAAAGGTGCGCGCCAATTGAAATAATGCGCCAACTCCAAGCCGAATGGCACACCGAATATAGAGGCAAGAGAAAATGCGGCCATAACTTTGCCCATTGCGCTACCACGGCGGGATGACGGCACTTTATCAGCTATAATAGCAAAGCATATAGCGGTGCAGGGGCCACCGAATAATCCAGTAATAAAACGTATGGTAACCAAACTATAAAAGTCCCACGCTGCGGCGCCTAATGCTGTGAGCAGTGTTAAGCCAGACAGGCATACGACCAATAATTGCTTGCGGTCGAAACGGTCTAAATACACTGCGGCTAACAGCCCCGCCAGCGAAGCCGCCATGGTATAGGCGCCACCGACCCAGCCAAGCTGTTCGAGTTTGATTCCTAAATCGCGGGCAAAATCCGGCCCCAGTGGAATGACCATCATCAAATCCACGATATGCACAAATTGTACTGCGCTAAGCACAAAAAGCAGCATTCCCTCTGTGGGCTGGCGCTGGGCAGAGTTGGACATGGTGGTTCACCGAATAGAGTAAAAGGCAAAAATCGCAATTACGGCCTAAGCTAGCATAGGTCATGCCTGCGATAATAGCCCTATAATGGCGCTGTTTGTGCAATGCAGCAGGCATTTTTTGTTTTCTTGAGGGGCGAAAAGGTCTAATCTCCCGTCAAATCATTACACTTTGATGGGCTATCCTATCAAAGCAACCAACCCTAAACCATTTAAATGGAGCGCTTTATGCTTATTGGTGTACCAAAAGAAATCAAAGCCAATGAACACCGTGTTGGTCTTATTCCTGGCTCCGTTCGCGAATTTATCGCCCGGGGGCATAAAGTTATTGTCGAAGCACATGCAGGCGATGGCATTGGTTTTTTTGATGACCATTATCGCAATGTAGGTGCAGAAATTGTTGATACTGCAGCCGAAGTATTCGAACGCGCCGATATGATTATTAAGGTAAAAGAGCCGCAACAAATAGAATGTGCGATGCTGCGCGAAGATCAGATTTTATTCACCTATCTACATTTGGCAGCCGATTTGCCACAGACACAAGGGCTGCAAAAATCCGGTTGCATCGCGATTGCTTATGAAACCGTTACCAGCCGTAGCGGTGGCTTGCCCTTGCTTGCCCCTATGTCTGAAGTGGCTGGCCGCATGTCGGTACAGGTAGGCGCGCAATGCCTACTAAAAAGCGAAGGCGGAATGGGCTTGTTATTAGGCGGCGTACCCGGCGTTGCTCCGGCAGATGTCACCATTGTTGGTGGCGGTGTAGCAGGGCTGAACGCCATGCGTATGGCATTTGGCCTTGGCGCTACCGTAACCGTGATAGACCGCGACCTCAATCGCCTGCGCTATCTGGACGAGCTTTTTGCTGGCAGAGTAAATACCTGCTATTCGAATATGGAGAATATCGAACGCTACGTGCTGCGCTCTGATTTGGTTATAGGCACTGTTCTTGTACCAGGCGCGGCAGCACCCAAGCTGATTACCCGCGATTTGATAGACCGTATGCGCCCGGGCTCAGCCATTGTGGATGTAGCGGTGGATCAGGGCGGCTGCGCCGAAACCACAAAGCCCACCACCCATGCAGAACCAACTTACCTTATAGGCGAAGTGATTCATTATTGCGTGGCTAATATGCCCGGCGGTGTGCCACGCACTTCGACCATGGCACTCAATAACGCGACCCTGCCCTATGCATTGGCATTAGCCGATAAAGGTGCATGGAAAGCCATGTCCGATGATGTGCATTTACGCAATGGCCTCAATGTATGTCGCGGCGATGTTACCTATGAATCCGTTGCCCGCGATCTGAATCTTACCTATATATCCGCCGAGACTCATGTAAATAATGCAATGAAAGTAGCTGCCTGATGATGTTTAAACATTATTTCTATGCCTTGGCAGCGCTGGGGCTTGTGTTTTTTTTAGCGGCCTGCGATCAGGCAAAAATGCTTGGCGACACGCTGGGCATGCAACCTCCTCCACAGAGCACGCAAGCAAGCCGTAGCGTTGATGCACCATCTATGGAAGCCACGGCTCCTATGGCGGCAGAAGGCACCTCTAAAGCTACACAACCGGATAATGTTCCCGCAAGCATTACGTTGCTGCATATGAACGATTTTCACAGTCAGGTCGATCCGTTGATGCCCTCGCAAGAACCTGCACAAGGTGGCGCGGCGCGGCTAAAAACCCTGATTGATGGGATCCGCTCAGTAAAAGGCGAAGAAAACACCCTGCTACTATTCGGCGGCGATGCTTTTCAGGGCACCATGTTTTATAACACATGGAAAGGCTCCGCAGAAGTTATGGTTATGAACCAACAGGGTTTCGATGCCGTATGTCTGGGCAATCATGAATTCGATTCTGGCCCCGAACAATTAGAACCGGCTCTTACAGAAGCACCC
>JAKUPQ010000119.1 GCA_022450665.1 Alphaproteobacteria bacterium
CCACCACCACAACAACAACGAAAACATCTACGGATAGCTATTTTCAAAATGTGCAAGATCAGATCAAAGTAGGAAATTTACCTGCGGATACGCTTACCAAGCCTGCTGGAACCACAACAACGACAACTACAACAGCACCTACCACCAACACAGCGCCCACCACAACGGATGGCACTACCACACCACCACCTCCGTCAACTACGGACGGTACCACTACTGGTGGAGGCGGAACTGTAGCCAACCGGACTATTGCCGCGCAAAACGATGCGTTACTTGAAACACTGCAAGGCGGAAGCGGAAACGATACCTTCCGTGTAGATCTTTGGGATAATTACATAAATCCGAATGCATTAGGAACACCTGACATTCTGCAAGGTGGCGCAGGACAGGATAAACTATTGCTCGCTTCGCATGACACTACATTTACATCAGCAATGTTAAATGCCGCCACAACGGGCATAGACTCTATTTTCTTTAATGACGCTGCTAATGCAAGTGTTGGCGTTACCATTGACAATGCAATGATTGACCAATCCGACAATGATACGCTCAAGCTTTATACAAATGACACCGATATGAGTGCATTAAATGTCAACGGCATAACCAACGCTGCGATGAGCTTAGAGATTTTTGGTAACAGCAATACGGTAACATTAGTAGGCGGTGCCGCCTCGGAAATTACTGTACAAGGTGTGGCCATGAACATAATGAACGATGGTACTGCCTCACTCAATATGGGCATTTTGGGCGGAAACAACACCATAAATCTGGGTGGCAGCGTTTCGCATATCGCGATGCTTCATGGTGGCGACAACACGTTAACACTTGGCGCTGGCGATGACATTGTGAGCGTATTTGCAGGAACACAATATGTTTCCGGTGGCGCTGGCGAAGACTCGATATGGGCTGAAGGCGGCGCAAATCATACCCTTGAAGGCGGTACAGGGAACGATCACTTCACGCTTAACCAAGGAGTTAACGGCGTTTCTATGAGCGGCGGTGCAGGCGATGACAGCTTCGCCATTCATGGCGGCAGCGGCACAATCATAGATGGTGGCGATGGCAGTAATAAATTCAACATTACCAATAATGCCAATGTTACCATAGACAATTCGCATGTTGCCGGTGATGTCAATACCTACGACATCCACAATTTCAGCGGCACAGCAAATTTAACTTTTTATACCGACACCAGTATTGCTAATGATCAGCTATTCCTTTCGCAAATAAAAGCGGGGGGTCAAATCAATGTTACATTGGACACCAGCCAAGGTGTAGTGAGCAACATTCAGGTAGATTTCCTATCTGCCGGCTATAACTTTAATACCTACACCCAATCGGGCAATGATCTCGTTATAACCATGAATAATGGCTCCGGTGGCAGCTTGGTCTTAGGCGACTATTTTGCAGGCAAGCAGGATTACGATGTTAAATTCGCCTATCATGATATATATGCGGCACTTAATCGCAGTGAAAATGGGGATTTACGCGTATTCGATGAAGGCTATAGCTTCGCAAATGTAGGATTGGTTACCCAATCTCTGTCAGTAACAAATGGCAGCGATGACGTAACTGTAACCATGGTTGGGCATGGCCTGCAAACCGGCGATGTTGTAACCTTCGATGGATTTACAGTTGGTGAAACTTTTGATGACATGGCAGTCAATGATGTTAATGGTAGTTTTGTTGTAACCGTACTGGATAACAACACGTTCACCTATACCATGGGGCATACTTACACCGCCAGCGGGGCGGCCACCGTTGCTTTTGGTAACACGGTAGATATCAGCTTTGATGGCGGAATGTATGACACTATTGCAGATTTCCAGAATCAAAATATAAGCGGTGCAAATAATCAGATTATTCTCGCTGGTAAAGGCGGAAACGATACGATTACCGCTGCCAATGATAGTGTATCCACCCTGATCCATGGCGGCGATGGTAACGATACCATCCTTGCCAGCAACAACGACGTTGCCAAAGGTGGTCAGGGCGATGATGTACTGCAAAAAACCGATGGTGCTACTAATGTTTCATTCCATGGCGGCGATACGACAGATAATGGATTTGATGTGGTGAATTATAGCAATCAATCCAATTATGTGCATGTAGACCTGAACAACACCACGCAAACAACTGATAGCATCAGCGGCAGCTTTGGTGATTTCCTCGAAGGCATAGAAGGCGTTATTGGCACCAACCAAAATGACGTGCTGATTGGTGCGGATGGCATAGGCAAATATAACCAGCTTGATGGCCGGGGCGGGGCAGATACCCTTACAGGCGGCACATCAGCAAATAACACGGTAGATTATAGCTGGCTTTCCACGGGTATTACCGTGAGTCTCGTAAGCGGAGCAGCCACTGTAACCCACGCGCAAGCCGGTAATGACAGCCTGACAAATATACAAAATATTATTGGGGGTGCCGGCGCCGATGCAATTACCGGCGATGCCGACAGCAACGTATTTTATGGCGGCGGCGGGGCAGATACCCTGATAGGCGGCCTTGGCGCAGATGTTCTGCATGGCGGAGCGGGTAACGACATGCTGAAAATGGGCAATGGCGCATCCGACAACGCACGCGATACAGCCGTTTTTAAACAAGGCGATACGGGTGTTGACAGCATTTATGAATTTCAGGCAGATGCCTTAGCCAATGCGGGGAACGCCGCCATTCAGGATGCATTGGATATCAGCGCAATGATACGTACACCTGCCCTACAAAGCATGAACTATTTTGAATTGATGGAGCGCGGCTATCTATCTGTAACGCAAAGCGGCGCAGACACGAATATAGCTCTCGATCTCAGCAATCCCGCAGGTGGAGCACTCACCACCGTTGCCAGTGTGAAAAATACCAATGCTACAGATTTTGATTGGAAACACTTTGTCACCTCTGAGCATAGTGAATATCTTGTCGATAGCAGTGGCAGCACAGCAGATGACGTTGACGATATGATTGTAAGTACTGGCTCGGCTTCCATCTACGGCTATGGCGGTGATGACATTATTGGCATTAGCGGCACACCCACCGGACTCACCTATTCTGCTGGCGACGGCAATGATACGGTGGTTATCGAAAACGGTGCAGCATTAACTGCAGGCAACACCATCAATGGCGATATGGGCATGGATCGATTGGTAATGGATTTTGGGGCGATCGATTTTAGCAGCTTTAGCACTGCTTCTATCAATAACTTCGAAATTTTGGATTTATTTGGCAATGCCACCACCAATTTTCAAGCCACCAATATCGCAGACCTTACCGATGCGGATAATTCACTTTACATCAACAGCTCAAAAGCTGGTGCCAGCTTGGCTTTGGATGCAGCATCCTTTTCTTTGGCAAATCCCGAAAATATTTCACATCTTCCACAAATTCCTAATATCGAAATGGGTGATTATACCACCTATGTCGCTGACTACAGCGGCAGCGAAGTTTATGTGCATGTGAACAATAACGTGAACGTTACTGTTGCCTGATAACGATTTAACAAATTCGCTTCTCCTGTAGCTTCCCTCCCCTTCGGGGGAGGGCTTTTTTTTGTCCGTTATATGACTGGCAACGCGAATTATTTGCTTTTAGCATTTAAGACGCTATAACTTTTGGATGGAAAAAGACACCAAATCAAATTTGCAAGCTGACACCGCCGTCACACAGCCTGAAAAAGCCAGTGAGATTGCTGAATACACCAATTCAGGCATTAAAGCTCCGCCTAAGCTTACGCTATTTGCTTTAACGCTGGCCACGGCATTATCGTTGTTTGGTATTCTTGAGCCGGAAGCGTTCATGGAAACCACACAAGAAATGAACCATGCTTTCATGATGGCGGCAGGACATTGGGTGGTGATTATCGGCTCATTATTTATGCTTAGCTGCTTTATACTGGCCTTCAGCCCGCTGGGGCGTATTCGCCTTGGCGCGCCGGACAGCACCCCCGAATTTTCCACCCTGTCGTGGCTGTCAATGCTATTTGCTGCGGGTATGGGCTCTGGCTTGTTGTTCTGGGGCGTGGCCGAACCCATAATGCATTTTGCTTCGCCGCCCCCGCTAAACGGCGCAATGGAAACCGCTGGTGCCGCACGGATGGCATTAGTAATTACCTATTTGCACTGGACGCTGCATCCATGGGGAATCTATGCTTCAGGGGCATTGTGCATTGCCTATTTCAGCTTTTGCAAGGGGCATTCGCTTTTACCCAGCGCGCCATTCAGAGCAGCATTGCCAAAGCGCTTCCGCATATCGCAGGCGGCAGGCGATATTGTAGATGTTACTTGCGTTATCTCTATGCTATTGGGGCTTTCTGCGGCGATGGCCATGGGTACAATGCAAATCGCCAGCGGTACTATCGTATTAGGCAACACCGCCACAGATGGCGGCATGATTCCCACCTACCTCGCCATTGTGGGCTTATTGGTCGCAGTATATATGCTTTCTGCCTCTACCAGCATTAACAAAGGCATTAAGCGGCTAAGTGAAATCAACATGTTACTGGTGGTGCTGTTGGCAATACTAATTATGTTTGGCACCTCAGTAAGCCAATCAATAAGCACTTTATTTCAGGCATTAATTGATTTTACCCGCTTTCTGCCAGAGCTTCTATTCACGCCATTAGGTGCAGAAAAACAACCGGAATGGAATGAAACCTGGACAGCAAACTACTTTTTGTCGTGGATTGCATGGGTACCGTTTGTGGGTATTTTTGTTGCACGCATAAGCCGTGGGCGCACTATTCGCGAATTTGTTATGGGCGTGATCATTGCGCCTAGCCTGTTTTCATTCTTGTGGTTTGCCGTATTGGGCGGCGCTTCAATAGATGCCCAATTAGGCGTAACACTAGATTTGGTGGGTGATATTGAAAACTACCCGGGCTCGGGAT
>JAKUPQ010000120.1 GCA_022450665.1 Alphaproteobacteria bacterium
ATCATCACCCGCACCCCCATTGAGGGTGTCAACATCTGTGCCACCTACCAATGTATCATCGCCCAATCCGCCAAACAGGCTGTCATTACCCGCCTCACCTTTTAGCACGTCATCATCTGCATGGGGTGAAGGACGCCCCCATTTTTCTGAAAGATATAACTCTACCTGCGCACGTATGGAGAGGCTGACATTCTTAGCAAACACCAGTGTTTCTGCCAAAAGTCCATCAAAGTCCTGAGAGTCATTGAACCCTGCGCCTTCAAAATCCTGCTCTCCAGAGATGGAGATAGTACCGTTATTGGTGAGAGGGAAACCAGCCAATATCGTAGCTGTGCCTATAGAATTTCCATCGGTAAATGCCTGTAATGCACCATCAGAGCTTTGCCAAAACACTGAAACCATATGCGGCGTACCATCGCGATACGTTGCACCGGCGATTACAGCCGGTGAACCGTTGATAAATACCTGATTGCCATATAACAAAAATTCATTATCCGTGCCGGGTACGGCATATGATAATAATGCGCCGTTAAAATGAGAGGTGGAAACCACGGCAAATACCGAAATTTCTGATGTAGCAAAACTCGAATTGGTAGCAGAAAACATGCGCTCTCCGCGAGCATTGGTGATAACATTCAGACCGTTAATAGTATTTACCCCCGTGTCGGGCTGATCTGCGGCGTTTACTTGCGTTTGGTGATTACCAGCACCACTTTTGTCATTCCATGCAGAAACCAAGCCTCCTGCAGATGTTATACTTGCTGCATCCGACGCATCTAACCACAGCACAGCGTCACTCAGGCTTGTAGGATCGAAGCTGGCAACATCTACATTGCCATAGAGGGCATCATCGCCCGCGCCACCGAGTATACTATCGTTACCCGCGCCCCCTTGTAGAATATCATCACCTCCTGCGCCGTTCATGGTATCGGCTCCGGCTAGCGCAAAAAACTCGTCTGCGCCCGCGCCGCCAACCAAGCTATCAGCACCTGCTCCGCTATTCACCGTATCTCCGCCGCCACCACCTGCAAAATGCACAGCATTGGCCGTGGATAATTCAAGCGCGGATATGGTAACAGCATTGGTCAGTCCGCTTGCATCGAACGCAACCACAGCACTCTCTAATCCGCCATTATTGGTGTAATACCCATCTTGGAGTGTAATGTTATGGGCGGCATCGGCTTCTGTTAAGTCGAAGGTTTCAATACTTGCCAGTGTGGCTACGCCGCTCAGCGTAGCGCTGAATGCTCCTGCCTGCATTACCAGCGTATCTTCTCCGGTGCCGCCTACTACCGTATCTGCAACTGTCCATGCCAAACTAAAACTATCATCGCCTGCGCCACCGCTAAAGTTGTCGTCACCGCTGCCCGATTCAATCAATACATCATGCCCGATCAGCACAGCCGAGGCATCAACCGTCATACCCACCGTATTTGCATTAGCCTCTATAGTCAGTTGATTTGATGCAAGGGCGGTGCGTGTAAAATAGCTGTCTTCAATTATCAAACTATGTGCCAAGTCACCTTCCAGCCGCCATGTCTCCACACTATGGATGTTGGTATAAGCGGCGGTATTTACATTTACTAACCCCGCAGTAATTGCTAACGTATTTTCTGCTCCCGCGCCGTCTATGGTATCGCCTGTATGCCAGTTAGCCGCTACTCCATAATATTCCCGTGCGCTATTGCCGCCATGCAGGTCATCTGTAAGGCTGGCGGTTAGCTCCAACACTCCTTGTGCTATCAACGAGAAAGTGATAGTGGCGGTAGCAGCATTTCCATGGCCATCATGAATGGTGTAATTGAACACATCTATTCCGGCATAACTGGCATTGGGAGATGTATAAATATATTTTCCTGCGCCTGTGGGCGTTATTCTGCCTCCGGCTGTGCCAATACTGCCTATAGAAAGAAGCTGGATCGCATCGCCATCGGCATCGCTATCATTATCCAAGATTCCACGCTTATCCGCCGTTGTGAGATTAAAAGCAATGCTGTTCCCCGCAGTGCTTACAAAGCTGTCGTGGCTTGCTTTTGGCGCTATGTTTGCTATCTCTGGCATGGGCGTTACGGGCATCTCAATATCGGGTGATTCATCGGGCGAATTATCGGGTGGAGCTATGCCAACAAATGGGGGTAGCACCAGCAAATCATCGCGGGTATCACTTAACATGACTCCTATTGGTGTATTGGATTGCACGCCCGTTTCCGCCTCTGACAGTCCGGCGGACATCGATGCTGCCACTGGAGCAAGTGCATATTCATATCCATCGCCCACCTCTAGCGGGCGTAGTGGCGAATCGAGGGGATCCAATTCAGTATATTGTGCTGTGCCTGCAGAGCTGCCATGGCGCATGGGCACAAAGAAACCACTGTCATTTTCATAAAACATCATTACGCGCTGGCTTGTTTGGGCGCCTGCGGTGCCAAATACTTCTATATCAAAATGAAAATTAGCTATCTCGTTGGCAGTGGGCGTAAATTGCATTTCTGCCAAAAACTGGCGTATGTCCTCCACCGAGCCACGAAGGATAAAATTTCCTCTTGTCCCGTCATGGCTGATTTCCATCGTATCGGCCACCTGCCCCGAAACAATTCCTGCACGCGGGTTGGATAGATCAATATCTACACGAACATCACCTTTAAATCCTTGCACGATATGCGTAAGATCCAGAGTTTTACTATGAGAATTTTCAAAATCAGACGTAGCCGCTATAGGTTGCGGCAACTGCGCATTTAGCCCCAATTCGCGGGTCGAGGCAACATCAAATGCATGCTGCTCATCGGTTGAATTTTCATCGGGTTTAGTGCGCTGCACATGTTTTTCTAACAATGCTTTTAAGGCTGCTTTTCGTGCATCAATGGGAGGTATTTTTTCACTCGAAGCGGCATCAAACGGAGCGTAAACAACCTTGCCCTCTTTTGCGTGCGCAGAAGTGGTTTGCTGCGAAGCGTCATCGCTTTGAGCGCTGGCCTCGTGTTTTACATTATTATTCGTGACCATTCTTGCCACCTTTTTTTCACTTACTACATGCAAGTACTGCCTGTATTATAATGGAAATATAAATTGAAAGCAATTCACGTTATGTAACCCTTTCTGACATTTGCAACAAATTGAACTTATAGCGTTCTAATAGTCAGGTTTCTGCTAGCTCATATCTTCTTAACAACAGCTTTGGTTAACTGCTTCTAACGAACATGCTTTTAACCAAGGAGAAAATTATGAGCAATACCGCCGAAAAGCTGCCCCCCCAGCATCAGTCTCACCAGCCCGGAACAACGCAGGATATGCATCCAAAACCGCAGGATAAAATGGAGCATTATAAAGCAGCAGGAAAACTTGAAGATAAAGTTGCCCTTATTACCGGGGGTGATAGCGGCATAGGGCGCGCCGTGGCTATTGGCTATGCCAAAGAAGGCGCAAATGTTGCCATTATTTATTTAGAAGAACAAAAAGATGCAAAAATCACTCAAGAATATGTGGAGCGTACCGGACAAAAATGCTTGCTGATTAAGGGAGATATAGGCGATGAAAGCTTTTGCCGCGATGCAGTTGAGGAGGCTGTAAACACCTATGGCAAGTTAGATATACTAGTTAATAATGCGGCTGAACAACATGTGCAAAAGGACTTCACAGACATCTCTGCTGACCAATTAAAACGCACATTTAGCACCAATATATTTTCGATGTTTTATCTTACTAAAGCCGCGCTTAAACATATGAATAAAGATGCCCGAATCATTAACACCGCTTCGATTACAGCTTACAAAGGTAAAAAGGAGTTGATAGATTATGCATCTACCAAAGGAGCGATTGTGGCATTCACCCGCTCATTATCGCAATCATTGGCCGAAAAACATATCTATGTGAATGCGGTGGCTCCTGGCCCTATCTGGACGCCGCTTATTCCTGCCAGTTTTTCTGCACAAGATGTAGAGGAGTTTGGTAGTAATTCCCCGCTAGGTCGCGCCGGACAGCCCGATGAAGTGGCTCCCAGCTATATCTTTTTAGCCTCGCAAGATTCTGCCTATATGACAGGGCAGGTAATGCACCCCAATGGAGGTACTATTGTAAACGGCTAAATAATAATGCAGCACATCCACCCTACACAGCATCCACCCTTATGGGTTGGATGCTGTTGTTTTATATGCATAAAAATTATGAATTGAAGTGACATTAAATTTATATTTTTCACCCCTGCCCCCTCAGGTAATTTTATGGGCGTAAGCGTAGGGTGAAAGGGCGTTGAAACAAACGCCTGTTTTTAACTTATATAGGAGAAGTACTCATGACTAACCAAAATCGCGACAACCAAGGACAGTTTACCGAAGGCAACGATGCAGGCCGCAAAGCAAATAAAGGCGGCCAATCCTCCGGCGGAAATTTTGAAAACAACCCCGAACGCGCCCGTGAAGCGGGACGTAAAGGCGGCCAACAATCTGGCAATAAGCGATAAAAACATCGATATTGTCTTTTACAAAAGGCGGCTAATTATTAGCCGCCTTTTGTATGTGTATATTACCGTACATCAAACAACGCTTTACCCATCGCCATAATAAACCCAAACGGCTTTTGTTTTGGTGTAAGAAGCTAAAGAATGAATGGCCATTTCTTTGCCCCAGCCACTTTGCTTGAATCCACCAAACGGCGCTGCTAATCCATAGCAACCATAGCGGTTAATAAACAACATTCCGGCATCTAATTGTTCGGCGACCTTATGCGCACGCGTAACATCCGCCGTATACAATCCTGCCGCCAAGCCATATGTGGAGTTATTTGCTATTTGTATAGCTTCTGCTGTTGTATGAAAGCGAAAACAGCTCAGCACGGGGCCAAAAATATCTTCTTG
>JAKUPQ010000121.1 GCA_022450665.1 Alphaproteobacteria bacterium
ATCTAAATGTGTGGCAAGCGCGATAGCTAACCAAATAAAGGGAAAAGCAAGCCCATCGTTTAATCCGGCTTCACCTGTTAGCGAAAACTTTACTTCATGCTCTTTCGTTTCACTTGGCTCCCCCACCTGAACATCCGAAGCCAGTACAGGGTCAGTTGGTGCCAGCACAGCACCTAATAAGGCTGCAGAAGCCAAAGTAAAGCCGAGCAAATAATAACTGATACCAAATATCATTGTTATAGATAAGATCATAGCTACTGTTGCAAGCAGCAGCGGAGCAATCCAATGTTTTGTCCAAAAGGGTCTATTAATTTTAAGGCCTATTCCCATTAACGCGATAATAACCATGAGCTCTGTGAGGTGTTTAGTAAACGTTTGGTCACGGAATGGATGCGTCCACGGCAAACCAGGAATCGCCCAATAGATAACGACACCAAGCAAAAAATATATAATAGGGTAGGAAATGGATATTTTATTACATAGGATTTTAACCCATCCGATGCTAAGCGCAGCAGCACCAAATAATGTTAAATAAATAAAGTATATCATCCGTTGATTCCAAGCTGTAGCACATGGCGTTTCCGACCATTAAATTGAAACTTATGATCAATAGGCGATAGTAATGAATACCGTATAAGAAACCAGCAGAGTTTTTTTACCACAACAATTGCCAACAGTAATTTTATGCTCATTTTAATGCAATTATGACAATTGCCATCGAAAATTCCTAACTGCACTCACCGCTAGCAATTCAAGTAACCATTCCATTTATTACCAATAAACAACATATGGTGCGTTGCCATTAAGCCAAGGCTGTTATAATGTAATAAAAGTCTTCTATTCCCTATTCAGGCAATGCAATGGTCGCTGTTTATACCCTCACTTCTATTCTAAGCGCATTTTTAGTATTCTTTATTCAGCCAGTTGCGGCAAAACTAGCACTTCCTATGTTGGGCGGCACTCCGGCAGTATGGAATGGATGCATGTTGTTTTTCCAGACTATGCTGCTGTTAGGCTATCTTTATGCACATGGGTTAAGTAACTGGTGCAAATTAAAATATCAGCCCTATATCCATCTGGCATTACTGCTATGCACGATTGCGCTGTTTCCTCTTTCCTTTGATGGCGCAGCGGGCATTGATCCGGCTATGTCACCAATGCAATGGCTACTTTCCATGCTGTTTTATGCGCTTGCACTGCCATTTTTTACTATTTCCGCATCATCTCCGCTGCTTCAGCGCTGGTTTGCTAATACTAATCACCCTAACGCGCACAACCCCTATTTTCTCTATGCTGCCAGTAATATCGGTAGCATGGGTGCATTACTGGCCTACCCAATTGTTATTGAACCGCTCATGCGCCTGCAGCAACAAGTGGTGGTTTGGCAAATAGGCATTGGTTTGTTGGTTATATGTTTTGCGATGGTAAGTTATTTTGTTCTTTCACGCAGCAAAGTGGCGCTTGTAAACACCGCAATTAACACCGATATATCCAACGAAAAAATATACTGGCACATGCGTTTGCGCTGGATAACACTTGCATTTGTTCCTGCTAGTTTACTTTATGGTGTCACTGCATATATCACGTCCGACATTGGATCCGCGCCCATGTTATGGCTGTTGCCACTTACGCTATATCTCATTACCTTTATTGCCGTTTTTGCCAACCGCCCACGGGGTATAGACACCGCGCTAGAGCTACATTTGCCAGCGGCATTGCTGCTGCTGGTGATTGTGCAAGCCATCAATGCAATTTTTGTATTAGCCATTCATGTCGTGGGAATTTTCATTATTATATGGGCGCTGCATGGTCTGCTTGCCCGCAGCAAACCCAGCGCAAAAAATCTGACCGAATACTTTTTGTGGATGTCTTTTGGCGGAGTGCTTGGCGGAATATTCAACACATTAATTGCACCGGTTATTTTTGATACCGTTGCAGAATATTGGCTTATGATTGTATTAAGCGTGTTAGTACGCCACAGTAATTTTGCCGAAGTGCTTTCCAGCCTCCGCACTCATCGAACTGCACTAACAAAACTGGCTCTGGCTGCTGCTGTGGTGCTGTCTTTGACATATGGTGTTGAATATGCATTTGGCTATGAAAATATAGACGAAGACCATTGGGCAGCAAAATTCGCTTATTACCTGACAATATTATTAGTTCCATTGTTACTGTTTTTCGCCTATCGCGCTTACAAAACTCAATATGCCGCTTTTGCGCTTTGCCTAACATTCGTAATGCTGTGTAACTTCAATCTTAATCATATTCGCAACAGCCGTGATATCCTGCTTCAGGAACGCAGCGTGTTTGGTGTGTATCAAGTGCATGATGTAAAGTCCTATTATCGCTTTATGCACGGAATCACAAATCATGGAGTACAGTATAAATCTCCCGAACTTCGTTTATCTCCCCGTTCTTATTACGCGCATGTTGGCGAAATTTTTGCGGCACTTCCCCCCACCATTGCCAATGACCCTGTTGCCTTGGTTGGCTTAGGTGTTGGTACGTGTAGTTGCTATGCCGATCCTGAGCAGCAGATGGATATTTTTGAAATTGATCCGCTCGTGGTCGATATTGCGGCGAACTCTGGATATTTCACCTATCTGAATGAGTGTGCGCCCAAAAAGGAAATTATCATTGGCGATGCACGTCAAAAATTAGCGCTTCAACAAAATGATCGATATGCATTAATAATAATGGATGCATTCAGCTCTGATGCAATACCAACCCACCTGATGACCAAAGAAGCAACGCAGCTTTATGTGCATAAAATCAAATCAACCGGCCTGTTGGCCTTTCATGTGAGTAATCGTCACCTAGAGCTGAGGCCAGTGCTTGCAGCAATTAGCCAAGAGCTAGAACTGCACGCCGTATACAAAAAATATAGTCAGGATAGCGATAATCTTATTGCCGGTTCTGTATGGGTAGTGCTTACGCCTAATGCACAGGCACACCAACATCTAATAAATACAGGCTGGACGCAAATGCCTACAGTTCCACAAAAAATGATGTGGACTGATGATTTTAGTAACCTGTTGTTTACTTTCCAATTCATGAAAGATTTTTTAGGGTTGCCAGATTTTGACGAATAGGTTTCACTTGACTTACGTTCAGTTATCCACATAATGCGCCCCAGAGTTAAACACTCTTTGATGATTTGTGCCTTACAATTTAAAGGCAATTGCACCACCAGCGCAGCTGCATCTTTTTAGATACAGTAAAATAATAGACGCAAGAACCGGTGCCTTAGAAAACCTCGTACAAAAAGGTTTCCCTCCATCGGCAAAGAGACTGGTGTTTTTAATATTCCAGAACCAACTCTTCTGCCCTAGCCGCTATGTTGGCCGCGTGGGATTTCAACTTTTTGTCGTTCGTACCATCATGGTGCGTGCGCAGAGGATATATAATGCAAAATTTTTCTGAACTACAGCTACCCGAAGCACTTAACGCAGCTTTGGCAGCCATGAATTTTTCCACGCCCACCCCCATTCAGGCGAAAGCAATTCCATCTGCTCTAGAGGGTAAAGACATTCTTGGCTCCGCCCAAACCGGAACCGGTAAGACCGGTGCTTTTGGCATTCCACTTGTGGCACATGTTATGAATAACCGCAACAGCATGGTGTTGGTACTAACCCCAACCCGTGAACTGGCTAGTCAGGTAGCAAAAGTTGTGCAGCAATTATTAGGACATAAATCCCCCATCAAAACCGCGTTGCTCATTGGTGGCGATAGCATGGGCAAGCAGATGCAACAACTTAAATGCAAACCTCGTGTAATCATCGGCACCCCTGGCCGTGTAAACGATCATTTGTCGCGACGCACTTTGCGTTTGGATGATGCCGACATGCTGGTGTTGGATGAAACCGACCGCATGCTGGATATGGGCTTTGGCATTCAGATTGACCAAATTCTAACCTTTATGCCCGGCGAACGCCAAACCATGATGTTTTCTGCAACATTACCCAAAGAAATTGTGGCTATGTCGCATCGTTACATGAACATGCCAGTGCGTATATCGGTTGGTGATTCCCATACCCCAACGCAAAATGTTGAGCAGGAAGTTATCCGCATAGCAGAACCCGCTAAATACAATGAATTGCTTAACCAACTAGAAAAACGCGAAGGCTCTATCATTGTTTTTGTTAAAACAAAATATGGCGCTGAGAAACTGGCGAAAAAGCTTATCGCCGAAAATCACAATGCCAATGCAATCCATGGTGATTTGCGCCAGCATAAACGCGAAAAAGTCATTAACGCATTCCGCAATAAGCGTCATCGCATCATGGTGGCAACGGATGTTGCATCGCGTGGGTTAGATATCCCTCACATTGAACACGTAATCAATTTTGACCTTCCTCAGTGCCCGGAAGATTACATTCACCGCATTGGACGCACAGCACGGGCAGGCGCCAAAGGCCAAGCCGTAAGCTTGCTTGCTCCAGGTGACAGCAAAAAATGGGCTGCAATTTATCGCATGCTTAATCCAAACGAAGCGCGCCCACAACGCGAAGATAGCCCCAAAAGCGGACAACGCAAGCGTAACAAAGGGTTCGGCGGCAAAGGTAAGCCCTTTGGCGAACGTAAATCATTCGGAGATCGCAAGCCTTATGGTGAACGTTGTGCATCCGGCGAACGTAAAGAATTTGGCAATAAAAAGCCCTATGGCGATCGTAAGCGCAGCGAATCTAACGCTGCTGATGGACGCAGCGATAGAAATTCCTCGTTCAAAGGCGCTAAGGGAAAAAGCACGGGCAAGCCTGATGGGTTCAAAAAATCCTTCAACAAAGGTAAAAAACCTGCTGGCAAAG
>JAKUPQ010000122.1 GCA_022450665.1 Alphaproteobacteria bacterium
AATGCCATATTCACGCCATGCAATGCCTTCATCTTCGATAATGATATCGTCACCATCTCCACCCACGAGAAGATCCCATTCACCACCTATGAGCGTGTCTGCAGCTTGCCCCCCAACAAGAACATTAGGCGCAGAATTGCCAATAAGCATATCTTTGTATTGGCTACCAATGGCATTTTCGATGATAATGGCTTTTTCCCAGTTTTGATCTGGATCTAATGCAATGGAGAAAATATTACCTGAAACATAAGAAAAAATTGGTTTGCCATTTTCGTCCACTCCCCCTCGTAAATCAATTTTATTAAAACCATCGCTAGCATAGGCAGAGCTTATATTGCTGGCATCAATCGTATCCGTCCCACCTGCATCCCATATGGTGAAAGCTTCTCCCGGAGACGTAACCGCGTTTAACGTATATGTATCATCTCCATCTTTATATTCATCGTTATGACCATACATTTTTTGAATGGCCGCAATATCAAATATCATTGGAGTAATAAAATTTACTCCCTCAACCGCCCCATTTGGCTGCCCATTAGCATAGCGCATAATGGACATTTCTCGATTATAGTGTGCGTAAGCAGGATCATCTCCTTCGCCTCCTCCGGGATGATCTAATCCCAATACATGCCCTAATTCATGCAAGTAAGTTCTAAAGTTTGCTCCCGTGTTAACGAATGAAACCGCTTCTTGCATAACATTAGAGTCTTCATCTCGGTAAGCAACCCCGGGTGCACTCGCTAAATTTAGTGATGAGGAGTCAAGCAACGCAAGATCTGCCTGCCAAGGTAGAGATGTATGAGAAAAGGTGATATCGGCAATACTTTGCCAAACTTGTATCGCTTGATTCCACTCGCTCGCCGTACCACTTGATATTCCGTTCACATCATTATCAATTCTTGGAAAAGGAGTCGAATAATCATAGTCATCGGAATAAGTGAAATTTATGACATAATCGCCATTGCCATCTGCTGCCCAAGCTGCATAAAATAGGTCGTTGTAATAATTGTTCACGATTATTCTCCTTTTAATATTGCTCGCGTTTCAACAAGTTTGCGGTGTTCATACGACTCATCAAGTTCAGTATTAGGGTAGCAGTGATAAGCCACTCCACTGCCTTTATTCGTTGAGGTGGTTACTCTGACAGGTGCATCTTTATACGCCGAGTTTTCATGATATTTACCAAAAACAAGATAATTTTTTCCTTGCTCAAAATTGCAATTTTTTAAAGAAACAAAGTCCTCAAATGTTGCACCGCGATGGTTGCTAATCATACTATCTACCCATATATGCTTAGGGCCTTTATGCTTAAGCCATTCGCGCACTTCAAAATAGGCCCAACAATCATTTTGTTGATGTGGCCTTGATGGCGGCCTTGGCAAAACGGCTTTTGCCGTACCTACAAAAATTGCCGTACTACGCTGCACCCAATCTTCATGTGAATATTCCCGCCAACCGCAATAATGATACCACGGAGAGGTGGCTATAGACTCATCCTCTGGAGGAACAGGATCAAACATTGGCTCTTTCGTAGAAGCAAGCCCTAGCTGCGCACAACCAGCCAGCAACACCCCCAAAACCACCAACCCCAAAACTCGCCACATGTCTCGCCCTTTCAAAAAATAAATTCCGCTTCTCTGAACACGATTGCTCTGCCAGCAAAACTAGCATTTTATGCCAAAGTGCCGGCATATATTGCATCTCGCGCTCACGCTACCGTACATGTCGCAAAATATGGTTTGCACGCCTGCCACACGGCGAGGGTGTTCCACTCGGCATCGCTGGCATCAATCACGTTGTCGCTGTTCGAATCATAGGCCGCCAGTTGCGCGAAGCCGTTGGTGGTGGCATCGCCAAACAAATCGCCTGCTTCGATGCTGCCGTTGCTGTTATGATCGCGCACCAAGAATCCATCGTTGGGCTTGACCCAGCCCATGTTTTCGGCAAAACCATTACCATCAAAATCATAATACACGCTGTTATGCGCGCCCATCCGCGAAAGCTCCAGCCCATCGCCATCGAGGTCGATTACAAGCGGGTCGGTGCCCACAGCCTCAATCCCCGCCGCCGCTAGCGCGAGTTTGATGTATTCCATATTATCCGCGAGGCTATAATTGCCACTGAACTGCCTAAACGCAGTGATGCCGGCGCTGCCTTCGAGGTAGTCATAATCCTTGATATATGCCTCAAGAAAATTACCGCGCCCCACCTGAACGGCCAGCTCGCCGCTTTCGCCCAACACATAGCGGAAGGTGCCTGCTGCCGGCAGATCCAGCAAGGTGGCATACGCGCCCGCAACGCCGCTAAATACACCCGGAACCCCCGCTAGCACACCGCCAAACCCTGCATAATACGCCGAGCCTGCCTCGTTCCACCATTGGCTGATACCGCCCGTTAACGGCAATCCACCCCAAAAGCTGGAGTCCTCACCCGCACCATCCATAACATACGTGCCATTAGCCACATGAAATTCGTCAGCGCCCGTACCGCCGTAGAGATTTGTACCAACGCCGCCTGCAACTAAAATGTCATCGCCTGCGCCGCCGTCAAGATAATCTAAATTATACCCCCCTATTAAGGTATCACTACCTTCATAGCCGAACGCTATATTGGTTTCATTTTGAAAACTTGGTGGCATATCATTAGCATTATTTGACTCTGAAGTTATCCAGTTTTCTAAAATGTAATTATAACTTGACCCGTCAAAATTAGATATCCAATCACCTTGCTCATCCGGCCAATTATTACCATAATTTACACTCCAAGTGCTTTGCTCTGCAAGGACTATAGAATTTACTTGCAAGCCACTTGATAAAATAATTATAGAGTGAACTGGGTGCTTATAGATATTTCCTAAGTTTAAATTCCATGTAGCCGTTTCTGTTTGAAAATCGCTTGGAGAATAACCATCTAAACTTTTTTCCATAATTTCGCGGGCATAAGAAACTGTATCAACCCAAGTTTTATTATTGTTTTTTAGCCATATTCCTAGATCACTACCGATGGCATTATTCCAATCATCCATTGTGGAATTACTGCCACCTCCAAATTCGTGTGCTTTAAGATAGATGTCGGCTATGGCTGATGGAAATATTCTGAGAAGTTCAGCTGCCACTAAGATGTGTCGGTATGCATCAGCAGGGCCATTTACCCCACCATATAAATTACTAGCTAAGGCCTGATCAATTACGGCAGCGCTTACTCCAAACGAACCAAGTGACTGAACATTGTTTTTAAAGCCATTTAAATCCACAGTATTATTTCCTATATAATATTTTATTAGTTATGCACAAAAGTATTCTTTTTTTATCAATCTTTTATTTACATTAAAATGTAAGATAAGAACACAGGCCTGTTTTAAATCGACTGTAAAATTAACCTCTTTAAAAGGAGAGTGCGTATCTGACCTTAACAAAACTTCTTTTGCTTCATATAAACCTGAAGAATAATCATTTATATAAGATATAAATGATTCCTTTTCTGGTAAGATTAATTTTATATCATCTGCTGGCCCAAGTTTTTCATATACTTCCTGCTCCAACATTCCTTCTTCTAAATTAAAATGCATTAAACTTCTAATCATTGATGAACGATTACTTGAAGTTATATCGCTTTCTAAATCTGCATATATTTTCCAATACGTGGAATCAAATGCCACACCGTACCAAAGCTTTAGAGAAAATAAAAAAACCATAATTATTATTAAGAAGGCTAGTATTGAAAAGAAATTTCCCATTATTTTACACTTTCTTTAACAAGGGGCTTGTTTTCTTTGACTAAAACTTTAATGTCTTGAATTATTGGATCATCTAGCCTTATTTCTTCATGAGGAGGACATAACCATTTATCTCCTTCATCATAAGCTATATAAAACGCTTCTTTAGGTAGAGTCTTATATTTGCTATATATATGTCTGCCATATATTATATAAGTTTTTCCTTGCTCAATTGGGCAATATTCCAAGTTACGCCACGCTTCAACATCTCGCCCATACGTATTTATCCTAACGTTAACCAAAATTTTATTTGATCCTTTACCCTTTAACCATTCTTCAACAGCAAACTCAACCCAGCAAGCACTACCAATAGAAACTTTATACTCAGGGGGGTGCAGCATACGTGTCTTTGCCACCCCTACAAGGATAGAATCGTTGTTTTTTACCCAATAATCTAGGTGACGTATTCCGTATTCATGCAACACTTCTGGTAGCACTTTAGGATTAGAACACCTTCCTTGAAATGGATGAGAAGCAACAGCGCCGTTTGCAAAAAGCACCGCCGCCAACAAAACCAATCCCAAAACTCGCCACATCACATCAACCTTTTCAAATACATATTCCGCTTCTCTTAACACAATTGCTCTGCCAGCAAAACTAGCATTTTATGTTAAAATGCCGACATATATTGCATCTCGCGCTCACGCTACCGTACATGTCGCAAAGCATGGCTTACACGCATCTTGCCACACCGCAAGCTCGGCCCAATCCGCATCGCTGGCATCAATCACATTATCGCTGTTCGAATCATAGGCTGCCAGTTGCGCGAAGCCGTTGGTGGTGGCATCGCCAAACAAATCGCCTGCTTCGATGCTGCCGTTGCTGTTATGGTCACGCACCAAGAATCCATCGTCGGGCTTGACCCAGCCCATGTTTTCGGCAAAACCATTGCCATCAAAATCATAATACAC
>JAKUPQ010000123.1 GCA_022450665.1 Alphaproteobacteria bacterium
GGGAGATTTGGTAGATGTATTCACTGTGTTTTCTCCAAATGATCGAGCAATAATCTCGCTGCTTCACGCTCTGCTAAGCGTTTTGTTCCGGCAGTGGCAGAAAATAGCGTGCCATCCTCAATCGCTACTTCTATGGTGAACATCGGCGCATGTGCAGGGCCATCGGCAGCAATTAACGTGTAGCTGGGCAAGGTCTTACCCCGCGCCTGCGCCCATTCTTGCAAAGCAGTTTTGGGGTCTTTGGGAGGTTCGGTAACATTATTAGCCTGCTGCTCCCAATATGGCAAAAACGTTGCTTCCACCGCCTCTAATCCACCATCCAGATATATTGCGCCAAATAGCGCCTCTACCAAATCTTCGAGATTGGTTGGATTATCTCGCCCACCGGCGGTTTCTTCACCATCGGCCAAAATTAGAAACTCTGCCAGATTCTTGCTACGAGCATAACTCACTAGCGATTCGCCGCATACTAAACCTGCTTGACGTCTGGCAAGGTCGCCTTCTCGCTCTGAAGGGAATAGCCGAAAAATAAGCTGCGCAACCATCATGCCCAGCACTGTATCGCCCAGAAACTCTAATCGTTGATTACTATAAGATTTTGCGCAACTAGGATGCGTTAATGCTTCTTCGAGCAGGCCACGTTGGCGAAATTTGTAACCAATTTTCTGCTCTATTCCACTCATTTTGCTTCCTTGGCTGTGGATGATTTTGCTGGCTCTTCGCCTTCTTGGGTGTTCAGCCATGTACCAAAGCGTTCAAACCTCAGGCTGCTGCCCCACTTCCAAAATGCAAGCAAGCTGTTACCTTCTTCTACGGAAAGCGCCATCAACCCAGCTGGCCCTACCATATTTTCCAGCGGCACAAAACCCACATCATCCTGAAAACGACTGTCTATCGAGTTATCGCGATTATCGCCCATAAAGAAATAATGCCCTTCAGGTACGGTAAATACCTTCGTATCATCGGCTTCGGGGTTATTATATTCATCCAGCACATAATAGCTCACGCCATTTGGCAGCGTATCACGGAATTTTGGTATATGGCGAATGCGGGTTTTATCGCCAGGAAAATGCTCTACATAATCCTCAACTCGCTCTTTGGGCACGGCTTTGCCATTAATATACAGCACACCATTTTTCATTTGAATTTTGTCGCCTGGCATGCCAATCAAGCGCTTGATATAATCAATTCTAGGGCTGCGAGGTAGGCGGAAAACAATAATATCGCCACGCTCCGGCTCATTAAAACCACCCACACGGCCTTCTATAATAGGCAAGCCTAACGGAAAAGAATAGCGGCTGTATCCGTAGCTGTATTTGGAAACAAAAATAAAATCGCCAACCAAGAGCGTGTCTTTCATCGAGCCGGAAGGAATGTGGAATGGTTCGAATAAGAAACTGCGAAAAATCACGGCAAGCGCCACTGCCACGGCGACAGTTTTAATGGTTTCAAATCTGCCCTGAACTTTTGCCACGGGAACCTCCAGAGGAATTATCGGCGAAGTGGATGCTTATTTGCGCGAGAGCTTAGGCGGTTTTAGACCACTTTCAAAGCAATTTTGCAATAAAAATGCACTTCTTTGTGCATGGCATGTTGACACAAAGCATTGCAATGCGTAAAAACTAAGTTCGCGCAGGGCAACAGCCCATAGCTTGCGTATATTTTTGGCTTTCAAGTCAGATTGTGGAGAGGTGGCCGAGTGGCTGAAGGCGCGCCCCTGCTAAGGGTGTATAGGGTATTCCCCTATCGAGGGTTCGAATCCCTCTCTCTCCGCCATTATATGCAGCGCAACTTTCATCAGCGTGATGTTTCAACAAAAATAATCTTGATTTACAAGCGCTTTAGGTCATTATAACCCGTACTAAAGAGTTTGTGAAAGGTTGGAAATTCCGTGTCTTTTCCTCTCTATATACAGTTTTTCCTATAAAATCTGCTTGGGCGAAATCATCTAAAGTACGGGAAATGCTGGGATTTGAAAGCCGTACTTTGGTTTTTGTGGTATGGGATGAGATGAGATGAACTAAACCTCAAATACGATAGGCATGTGATCGCTGTATTCAAGCCACTCTTCATGCCCACCAATTTCTATACTACTATTTTGCGTATAAAGTGATGATGGCACAAAGGCATAATCAATATGATAAGGCTTAGATATATTACGCTGCATGTAGAGCGTAGGCATTGACTCACAACCTTGCGCCTCTTTTTTGAAAGCATGATATAAACTTATTAGGCCGATGTTTTCTAGCTCCTGCACAACATTAGTGTGATTCCATACTCTGCCTTTTTTATCCCAGATCGTATTGCTGTTAAAATCACCGCAAACGATCATATCGCCTTTTGCTAATCTTGCCTGATGTAGTTGGAGGTATTTCCAGAACTGTCCGATATAAGCAAACTCATGCGAGGTTGGCTGCTTTGTCCAAACCGCAAGCAAATTTAGTTCTGGGCCTAGTTGACAAGTTAAAAATAACTCTAGGTTATCATTATCCCAGCCCAAATCCTTTAAAGGAAATACTAATTTGGAAAAAACACCCAGCCCTTTATTCTTATTTTTTCCAACCCATAAATAGTTTTTTGTCCAATCTGAATAATCACCAATGATGCGTGATGGATCTTCGCATTCTTGGATTACAAATACATCTGCCTCAAACCTATCAAGCAGATGAAACTTCTTCCTAAATGCTCCATTACAATTCCATGTTAAGATTTTCATGTTTGGTCTATACTTTAGATTAGAAACCCGCACGCCATCAGCATATATCATTCTCCAGTCATGGTAACCACTTAGCCAATCACAATACAGAGAATTTTCAGTGATTTCTGAGTCCATGAGCCGCCATTTTATTCTTAATACGGTAGTCTATTTTTGATATTTACTTTTACCTCACATAGTAATCATCTTTTAAGCTAATTCCTTACATGGTGGAACGCATAACATTTCCTTTGTATCATTACTGCTTAATAACAATCGCAAAAGAAACATCCCAGTTGTACATGCTTTATAGATTTTCTGCGTATTTCTAGACAGAAAATGCATTAAGTGCTATAATTTGTCATAATATTATGTATATAAACGTAATGGCATGACACCTTCAGACAAATCGCAATACTACATTTCTGACAATAACGGATTTACACTGCTTGAATTGAGCATTGTGCTTATTGCTATCGGCCTGATCACCGGTGGCATAATGACGGGTAGCAGCTTAATGCATAGTGCCCAGCTTCGGGCCATTAATGAAGAAGTTACTCAATATTCTATGGCGGTGAACACCTTTAAAACTAAATACAATGCGCTTCCCGGAGACATTGCTAATGCTCAGGCATATTTTGGCACCGATGTAAATAATGGTAATGGCGATGGCATGATTCAGCAAATTTTGGAGGGCTATTATTTTTGGCATCATTTAGAAAAAGCAGGGTTGATTGGCGGTAGCTATACCGGCTTGCAAGGGCCAATTCGTAATACGGATGATGTAATTGGCGTGAACGTCCCTGCCTCAAAATACAACGGAGCAGGCTGGAACATTGAAGACAATCTACTCACCGGGACCGCCGAGGAATATGCGTTATACATTGACCACAATCATTATGAATTTGGTAGTGATGATGATAGCAACGATGATGATACCGATGCGCCCATCTTAACACCAGCAGACGCCATGCACATTGATAGCAAATACGACGATGGCAGACCTGCCTATGGTAATATTGTAGCGCGCTATTGGAACAATGCTTGCACGGATGCCTCAAATAAATTCGATTTAAATTCGGATTATAGAGCAACCGACAGCTCGGTGCAATGCGCTATCAATTACCTTAATATGTTCTAAAGCAAATCTTCTATAGGTAAAAACTTGTATAACATCACTTTAATTCTACGCCACCAGTTGGCTTTGGGTTCACTTGTGAGTGCGACTTGTTCACCTTTTTCTTCCGTCATCCATTTTAGTGCATCACTATTTACATTTTCTGGATTTGCAAGCTCTAGACGATAGCTTTTTGCAGGCACTGTAGTTTCCTCAAACATCTTTAAGGCCTGTTGTGCCAAAGCTTCACTATGAATTGTGAGTGCCAGTTCTGTATTGTCTTCTATGGAACGTGGATCGAGGTTAAATGATGCTATAACCACGTGTTCTCCGTCTACAACATAGGTTTTTGCATGTAAGCTAGAACGTGGAGTACTGCCAAAAAGATTTTGACGCGAGCGTTTATTATCCAGCGATTTCAGTTCATATAACTCGATACCATGCCGCAGCATATCTGCACGATACTGCGCATAGCCAGAATGCACCGCCGGCACATCGGTTGAAGCGAGAGAATTAGTAAGAATACGCACTTTAATGCCTCGATCTGCAATTTTACCCAGCCATTCTACCCCACTTTCCCGGGGCACCATATAAGCACTGATCACTGTGAACGATTCTGTTGCGTTATCAAGCAAACGATCGAGCCGCGCCACGGGTTGGCTGGTTTCTGCTTCACCATCTACTGTGGTGGATACTGCGTCGGACTGCGGCTGACTAGCTGAATCTTTACCGCTAAGCGCCGCCTCTTTTGGCTTATTGTCCAAAGCCGTAACGGTGTCGCCGTCATCAGCCTCTGCACTATCCTGTTTTTTAATTTTTTCCGGTTCATCCACTGCTAAATCGGCATATGCCCAGATGAAAGGAA
>JAKUPQ010000124.1 GCA_022450665.1 Alphaproteobacteria bacterium
ATCCGGCTGCGGAAAGTCTACTTTGCTGCGCTTAGTAGCAGGGTTAGAAGATATTTCCAGCGGCGATTTGGTGATTGATAATGAGCGTGTGAACGATCTGCCGCCACCGGAGCGCGGCATCGCTATGGTGTTTCAGTCTTATGCGCTTTATCCCCATATGACTGTGTATGAAAATATGGCCTTTGGTTTGAAGCTGGCTAAAAAAGACAAGCAAACGATTGATGAAAAAGTGCGAGAAGCGGCAGATATTCTGCAAATTACGCATTTGTTGAAACACACCCCAAAACAGCTTTCTGGCGGACAGCGCCAGCGCGTCGCCATTGGTCGCGCCATTGTGCGATCACCCAAAGTATTTTTGTTCGATGAGCCACTATCTAATCTCGATGCCAGTTTGCGTGTGCAAATGCGCATAGAAATTTCGAAGCTGCATAACAAACTTGGCGCCACCATGATTTATGTTACCCATGATCAGGTGGAGGCCATGACGCTGGCAGATAAAATTGTAGTGCTGCGTGATGGTCTGGTAGAGCAGGTAGGCAGTCCTTTAGAGCTATATCACTATCCATCAAACCAGTTTGTTGCAGGCTTTATCGGCTCACCACAAATGAACTTTGTGCATACAAAAATTTCTGACATAAGTGACAAGGGCGTTGCGGTGTCATTGCCGGGTGGCAAAGAAGTCTGGACACAAGTGCATTGCCACGAAGCAAGAGTGGGAGATTCGGTTGTGTTGGGTATCCGCCCTGAACATATGACTATTGCAAAAGCTGGAAAAGGCGAAATGCAGGGAAAAATATCGCTGATAGAAGAAATGGGCGGCGAAAGCTATGTTTATATTGCTTTAGATAACGGCGAAACCATTACTTTGCGTGTGGCCGGTGAATGCGATCTTCCGGAAGGGGCGGACATCGCGCTAAATATTCCTGCAGAACTATGTCATCTTTTCAATGACACAGAACAGGCATATCCACGCATTCGTCCTGTAGATAACGCTGCCTAAATATGGCGAGTTAGCATTTAACAGCTTTGAGCGCTTCTTGACTCAGGCGTGTGATTTCGCCCCAATTGGCATTGTTTATTAAGCTATCGGGAGATACCCACGACCCACCTACGCATACGACATTCTTCAAACGCAGATAATCATTAAAATTATCCAGATTAATGCCGCCTGTAGGGCAAAAACGAATATCGGGGAATAATCCACCAAATTGCTTGATGGCTGCCGCGCCGCCTGACAGAGAAGCGGGGAAGAACTTTAGAAATTCAAGGCCGTATTCTCGTGCAATCATAATTTCTGTGGTAGTAGAAACGCCTGGCAAAAACGGTGTGGACTCTTGCAGCACGCCATTTGCTAACGTATCGGTCAAACCGGGGCTTACGATAAATTGCGATCCGGCATCGACGGCTTGCTTAAATTGATCGGGCGTGGTGATTGTGCCAGCGCCTACAATCATGCCTTTAACGTGCTTTGCCACTTGGCGAATGGCTTCCAGTCCGGCTTCGGTGCGCAATGTTATTTCGATAACGCTGATACCGCCTTCTAATAATGCTTCGGCCAGCTTCACGCCATCATCCGCATTTTGCAATGTAACAACTGGAATAACAGGATTTTGTGCTAACATGCTGGCTAAAGAATTGGTCATTTTATGCTCTCTTGGTTTCTTGAAAAATTGATGCTGCACCTAAAAGTGCAGGGTTGTCATGGGGGGCGACAACATAAGTCGGTATCGCCGCTAAGTATTGTTGAAAACGTCCTTTGTTTTCAAACCTTGCACGAAATGGACTTTGGGCAAACATATCGCCAAAACGTGGCACTACGCCACCTGCTATATATATGCCGCCGCGTGCGCCCAGAGTAAGCGCTAAATCTCCGGCAAATCCGCCAAGAAAAGCACAAAACTGCATAATTGCATCGTGGCATATGCCGCATTCTCCCGCCAACGCCAAGCGGGTAATGTCTTCTGGAGCGTAATCGTTGGAAGTGACGCTGCGTATGTGGCATAAGGCGCGGTATAGTACCACAATGCCACTGCCACAAATAATCCGTTCGATAGAGCTGCGGCCAAACTCTTTCCATAGAAAGCGTAAAATTTCGATTTCCTGCTCGGTTTCTGCCACAATTCCGCTATGTCCACCTTCGCCGGAAATAGGTGCATAGCCACCACAACCATTGGGAATTAAGCCAGAAACCCCCAATCCGGTGCCGGGGCCTAAGACACCAATAGCCTCTAGTGGGCGGGCGGGGACATCGGGGCCAATGCGCGTAAAATCCTGCGATTGTAAATGGGGAATTGCCAGCGCCTGCACCGTAAAATCATTCAACATACGCAGTTCAGCAAGGGCAAGTTGCTGTTTGAGTGCCGCAACAGAGAATTGCCAATGATTATTAGTCAGTTTTATCTTGTCCTCCCCCACGGGGCTAGCCACGGCAATGGCAGCATGGGTCGGAATAAGGCCGGATGCTTCTTGTGCCAAATAGGATTGCAGCGCATCGCAAAGGGTTGCAAAGTCAGCAGTGCGGCGATATCCGGTATGGTGCAAATCTAGTGTTATTGGGTCGGCAATAGCAAAGCGGGCGTTGGTGCCGCCTATATCGCCTACCAAAATCACGTTATGCCGCGTCATTATTCCAACCCCAAAAAGCTGGCGCCTTCTTCTGCGGCGGTGACATTTTGGCGCATAGTAGCAAAAAGCTCGCGGCCAGAGCCAAAATGCTTGGCGCTAATATCCGGGTTGCTACCTTGGCGGCTTTCAAGCTCATTTCTGTCTATTAAAACATCGAGTGTACCGGCATCGGCATCAAGCCGGATCATATCTCCGGTGCGGATCTTACCAATAACGCCACCTTTTGCCGCTTCAGGAGCAATATGAATTGCAGCGGGCACTTTGCCGGATGCGCCCGACATGCGGCCATCGGTTACCAATGCAACCTTGAATCCCATATCCTGTAGCACACCTAGTGGTGGTGTAAGTTTGTGTAGCTCTGGCATGCCACATGCAGCGGGGCCTTCATGTGTAATCACCGCGATAAAATCGCCTTTAAGTTCGCCGGCTTTAAATGCCTTTAGTAGGTCGTTCTGGTCAGTAAACACTATCGCCGGTGCTTCGATAACACGATGTTCTTCGGCCACGGCAGACACTTTAATCACTGCGCGCCCAATGTTGCCTTTCAATAATTCCATGCCACCTTTAGGGCTGAAAGGGTTATTGGCACTACGTAAAATCGTATCATCCTTGCTCTGGTTCACCCCTTTGCGCCACTCAACTTTTTCTGTGTCCTTGGCCAAATAAGGTTCGTTCAATGAGTCTGCAAGAACATTCCCTGTGACAGTTTTAATATCGCCGTGCAATAATCCTGCATCAATCAACTCACGCATAACAAACACCACGCCGCCTGCCGCGTGAAAGTGATTTACATCAGCCTGCCCATTTGGATATACGCGGCAGAGCAAAGGCACGGCATCAGAAATTTCGCTCATATCCGTCCAGTTAATTTGTATGCCCGCTGCTTTTGCCATGGCAATTAAATGAATTGTGTGATTGGTCGATCCCCCTGTGGCCATGAGGCCAACGATGGCATTGACAATGGCGCGTTCATCTACAATTTCCCACAGAGGCTGTAACTTACCCGCAAGCGTAGTCATTGCAAGCGCACGGCGGGTAGCTTCGCGGGTTAGTGCTTCACGTAAGGGGGTGTTTGGATTCACAAAGCTGCTACCCGGCAGTTGCAATCCCATCATTTCCATCATCATTTGATTGGTATTTGCAGTGCCATAAAATGTGCAGGTTCCAGCGCTGTGATAGGATTGAGATTCAGCATCTAATAATTCATCGCGGCCAATTTTTCCTTGGGCAAAAAGCTGGCGAATACGTGCTTTTTCTTTATTCGGTAAACCCGATTCCATAGGGCCGCCCGGTACAAAAACCGTGGGTAAATGGCCAAAGCTCATGGCGCCGATAAATAAGCCAGGAACAATTTTATCGCAGATTCCCAGCATCAATGCAGCATCGAACATATTATGTGATAGAGCAATCGCCGTAGACATGGCGATGGTATCACGACTAAAAAGCGATAAATCCATGCCATCTTGCCCCTGTGTTACACCATCACACATGGCAGGGGTGCCACCGGCAAATTGTGCTACACCGCCAGATTTAATGGCTTCGTCTTTTATTATGGCCGGGTAGGTTTCGTAAGGTTTATGTGCTGAGAGCATTTCATTATATGCTGAAATAATGGCAACATTTGGCACATTTCCTGAGCGCAGCGTTTCTTTTTCTTCGCCACCACAGGCTGCAAAACCATGTGCCAGATTGCCGCAGGCCAGTGCCATTCGGCGTGGGCCTTTATTGGCTTGTGTTTGCATGCGCGCAACATATGGTTCGCGTGTGGCTTTGCTGCGTTCGATAATACGCTGTGTGACTTGAGAAATTGTCGTGTGCATATTGTTTCCTTTTAATAGCCTTACGCCTCAACGGCACAAGTAGAAAGGCAATATTAATAAGCGTATAGGCTGAATCAGGCTGCCCAATACACTTCTACCGGCGTTTGCTCTTGGCGCAATACCGCACGTATAGGCATATCTTCTATAGGCCCTGCTTCACACGCCTTGGCATAGACTTCTTGCTTTTTGCCACCCGTAATATGCAAAATAATGCG
>JAKUPQ010000125.1 GCA_022450665.1 Alphaproteobacteria bacterium
CAATCATATCGTGTGTAGTGCCAACAATTTCCATTACTTCTGAAATTAATACATCATCCACTTCTAGCTCCCGCATGGATTGCTGTAAATGCATACACACGGCAGCATATTGATGTTCTTGTATTTTCAGGTTTTTATGTGCTTCGGCTATTCTTTCTATTGGGTAGTGCTTTGATCCACCAAAAACAAATGTCATAAATTCTATCTGATGTGCTTTCAAAGACTCCATATCAGTCTCGACAAATTTTTTCTTAAGATTTAAATCGTGTAAAACCTTATTGTAAAACACATTTACCAATGCGTGTAGTGTGGTTTCTCCGCCAAGCCGATCATATAAGGTTTCCATGAGCTACTCCTTTGATAAAACCAGCATATATAAATACGCCCCTTGTGAAAAGGGGCGTATTAAATAACGGCTATATTTTAAAAATTAGTTTTGAGAAAGCTTGGCGTTGCGGACCAACCCCAAAAACTCACCGCGATAGTTATAAGGATCTGTGCCACGGGCTGGCGAGGCAAGTTCTATAATATCGTCGTAGCTGAACGTGCTTACATAATCAGAGCCACGTAGTTTTTGGCCAAAGGCTGCCACGGCTCCGGCAAATCGAATGTCGTCACTCAGCTGGTCAAGGGTTTGCATATCGGCGCTGGTTACAGGGCGGGTAATCAGGGTACTGCTACTTTCGCCCGGAAGTTTGTAGCGCATTTTCAAAAAGGCATATTCGTTGGAATCTGTGGTTTTAGCATCGGGGATGGTTGCCTCTTCGTTGCCATAGCGTAAATCATCAATCAATTGCGCCTTACTTCCTACTGGAGTAACTTCATAAATGGCGGTTACGGTATGCCCCGCGCCGATATCTCCCGCATCAATTTTATCGTTATTGAAATCTTCGCGGTTTAGCAGGCGGCTTTCGTAACCAATCAGGCGATATTCGGCCACTTTAAGCGGGTTAAATTCCACCTGTATTTTGACATCATTGGCAATGGGATACAAAGTTGAGGTTGCTTCATCCACCAGTACTTTACGCGCTTCGTTGATGCTATCAATATAGGATGCATTGCCGTTACCATTTTGCGCCAGTGTCTGCATAAGCGCATCATTATAATTGCCGTGGCCAAAACCTAGCACTGAGAGGTATATGCCCGTCTCGCGCTTGTCTGAAATGTAGGTTTTAAGTTCATCCTGATTAGTGATGCCCACATTAAAATCGCCATCGGTAGCAAGAATCACGCGATTGACGCCTTCTTTTACGAAGTTGTCCTGTGCGAGTTTATATGCGGTGCGGATGCCTTCTGCACCAGCGGTAGAGCCACCAGAGCGTAAATTATTGATTGCAGCAATAATCTTTTGCTTATCGCGCACTTGCGTAGGCTCCAGCGCCACACCTGCTTGCCCTGCGTAGGTGACTATAGAAATCGTGTCGTCCGGCTGCAGCGAGTCTACCAGCAGGTTAAATGATTTTTGCAAAAGAGGTAGCTTGTTCTGGTTGTTCATAGAGCCCGAAACATCCAGCAAAAACACCAGATTGCTGCGAGGTTTTTCGGCATCTGCAGGAACATCGAATCCTTTAATGCCTACATGCATGAGGACGGTATCGGCATTCCACGGGGTTTCATAAAGTGCTACTGTGGGTTTGAAGGGTTGTTCGCGACTTTCAGGTAATGGGTAATCGTAATCAAAATAATTGATAAGCTCCTCTGTGCGCACAGCATTCTTGTGAGGCATTTGCCCTAGCTCTAACGCGCTGCGTACTACCGCATAAGATGCCGTATCAACATCGATAGAAAAGGTGGATACCGGTTCGGTCTTGACGGATTTTACGGCATTGTCTTTATGCGCGTCGAACTTATCACGGTTTTCTATTTCTATTGCCGGTGTATCATATGGTGGCATAGGGTGAGGTGTTGGCATAACCGATTCCATGCGCATATCTGCAGTCGCTCCGACAGAGGGGGCGTTGCCTGAAAATTGCACAGATTTTTGCTTGGCTGCTCTGTTTGCGCTTGGCATCGCTGTGGGGGCTTGAGCAACATCACCAGCATATTGCTGCACCATTGCCTGTGGTGGTGCTACGGGTGAAGAAGGTATGGCGTGGCTAAGACCAGCTTCTTGCTCCTGCATTTCTTCTGCTGTAATGCCAATTACAGGCGATTTTTCGGCTTGTGCTTGCTTTAATTCGTCCGTTGCGACTGAAAGCTGCGAGTTGTCTGAAAATTGGTTGGGTTGTGACAATAAAGCAATGGCGGCAACACCAATTGCAAGTGAACCTGCTAAGGCATAAGACTTTTTCATGTTCTTTCCTCCCGTAAGGGTTATGAATATTGTTGTAATAACATCCATAGGACGCAGCTGGGGAGAATTTCCTTGGCGACTATTTGCATTTTTTTTCATATTTTCTGCAAACCTAGACTCAGCCATGTTTAGCGTAGATATTTTTTCATTCTCATCAGGTGAAGGAACGTCTATATCTGATAAGAGCTTTTGCAATTCGGCATCGGTCATTGGGTCTTTATCCGCCATAACGTACCTCCTCACCTTGAGATTCCGCGAGCTGCTGTTTTGCTTTCATAAGCCGCCACGATACAGTGGATTCTGCGCAACCCAGTAGAGTTGCGGCCTGTTTGTGGCTCAGGCCATCGCCTGCTACCAGCAATACCGCTTCGCGCAAGTCATCTGGCAACAACGAAAAACGCTGCAAGGCCTGCTTGCGCATTAGATTTTGTTCTTGTTGAGCTTTGGGTTCAGGATTCAGCGCAACATCATCAACAAATTGTTGCTCTCGGTTACGGGTGCGAATTTTTTTGCGCTGCATGTCACGTACACAATTCATGGTAATTTGATACAGCCAGGTAGTAAACGCCGCATCGCCACTATAGCTATGAAGCTTGTCGGCTACTTTTATGCATACCTCTTGTGTCACGTCCTGTGCATCCTCTTTATGGCCGCAAAGTTTGAAAGCGACTTTGTATATCAGCAGATAATGCCTGTCGAGCAAGTGCCTGAACGCGCTATTATCCCCAGCAAGGGCGCGTTCGATCAAGATTGGGTCACTCAAATCGTGCATTATCAGCCATAGAATAAATTAATCTGTTCATAGGACGCTGCCAAAAGATAAATCCTTGGCAACAAAAAGATGTTTTATGAAAAAGTTGTATTTAGATCATTATATTTTTTTGTAAAACGTTATTCACAAAGCTCTTTTCTATCGGGGAGTGCGCAGGAAAACTCGGCTCTGTCATCTTTTTTAGCCATGCTGCAAAATTTGTTGCCATCATCCCAGCCAATAACGCGATGGGGAGGGGTGGAAAACATTACCACAACATCACGGCAGGCGGGGTTATTCCAACGAAGCTCTAAGCCAAATGTTTCGTCTGGCAGGGAAAGTGTGCCAGTATCCCCTGGAATTGCTGCCCAATCGGCTTTGCCAAGTGCGCTGATAACATCTTCCCGCGACATATCCAGCCAAATACTATTTTGTGCAATTTGCGAGGCATTATTAGCATTGCTCTTAACTGGCGTATTATTGGTGGCAACGTCTTGATTGATTTCTTTGGTGTTTAATCCAATAGCAATCAGATATACCACGCCAATAATAGAAGCAAATGCCAATGCAATCAGAGCATAATAGCTGTTGGGGATATTGGAATTCTTCAATTTTTCTATGAGATCTCGAGACATGGGAGCGTCCTTTATTTGCTTTTGTGAGAAGATTTTATAGAACTTAATGCATAAACACTATGCCTTTTTGACGGTGCTTGCTTGTAGTGTGTTTTTAACTTAAACAGAATAGTATGTAGCATAATATAGGAGGCTTTATGGCAACCGCTGAAAAAATATCATCTCCCATTGCGGGCAACTGGCCATCAGATCCGCCTGTGTGGGATTTGTCGGATTTATATCCTGCGATTGATTCGCCGCAAATAGCAAGCGATTTAAAAACCTGCAAGGAAGAAGCTGCCCGTTTCCGTAAAGCCTATGAGGACAAAGTCAGCAAATTATCCGGGGCAGACCTTGCTGCCGCCATTAGCGAGTACGAAAAACTCAGCGATATAATGGGGAGAATGGGAAGCTATGCCGGATTGTCGTATGCCGCCAATTCTGCCGATCCAAAAATTGCTCAGTTTTACCAAAACATTCAAGAAGCGGATGTCGCGATTAGCAGTGATATATTGTTTTTCACGCTGGAATTGAACGAAATATCCGAAAGCGATTTAAAAGAAAAACTTAAATTTAAAGCGCTGGCGCATTATGCCCCGTGGCTGCGTGATGTGCGGGTATATAAGCCCCATCAATTAGATGCGAAATCCGAGCAGTTGCTGCACGAAAAGAATCTTTCCAGCCGTAGCGCATGGGTGCGTTTGTTTGACGAAACCGAAGAAGCACTGCGTTTTAAAATACATGGTAAAAAGCTCAATATTTCTGAAGCCATGCATTTAATGTCATCGCCTGATCCCGAAGCGCGCAAAGAAGCCGCAAAGGAAGTGGGGCGCGTGTTAGGTAAAAATATTCGTACCTTCGCGCTCATTACCAACACCCTTGCAAAAGACAAGGAGATTGAAGATAAGTGGCGTAACTTT
>JAKUPQ010000126.1 GCA_022450665.1 Alphaproteobacteria bacterium
GCGAAGCAAAGATGCTATTTATATTTTCTCATTTTTTAAATTGAATTTACCATTTATCTATGTTGCTGCTTCATTAATATATGTAGTAACCGCCATGGAAGATAATCCGGCTATGTGGAAATGGCTGATCCCGGTGGTGGCAATATATTTAGGCATGCGCCTGCCAGAATTCTATGTCGATCGTAAACGCAAAAAGCGCTACATCATGATTCAGCGCGCCTTAGCTGATACATTGGATTTGCTTATGATTTGTGCCGAGGCAGGGTTAAGCCTTGCCCAAGGGCTGGAGCGCGTATCTAAAGAACTTAAGAATGCTTATCCAGAAATGGCTGATGAGCTTGGTTTAACATCCATAGAACTGAGTTTTCAGCCCGACAGACAAAAAACCCTTAATGCATTAGCCAAACGCATTCAACTGCAAGAGGTTAAGGGCATCGTCAATGTGCTGATTCAAACCGAGAAATACGGAACACCCATTGCACAGGCATTACGCACTTTATCGGCAGAATTTCGTACTCAGCGCATGTTGCGCGCAGAGCAAAAAGCTGCACGCCTGCCTGCTATCATGACTGTTCCTATGATTGTGTTTATTTTACCCACATTGTTTATTGTTGTTATTGCTCCTGCTGCCATTGGTTTGCTCAACACGATGTAAAGTTTTAGTGCTCAATGTTGGCAGGTATAAATAACGTGCGGCTATCAATTTTTCCATCACGCAATTGGCGATAAAATCGCAGGTTTTCCTGCACCTGCTGCACATTCATATCCATCAAACCTAGCTCATAGGCTTTGTCTGTATTGCCATTTACTCCATATGCCATAGCTAGTAATTGCCGCAGCTCCGGTTTATTTTGTGCTCTTGGTAGCGTTTTTTCTATCAATGCAATCGCACGTTCAGCATCTTTCAATGCAATATAAGTAAGCGCGAGATTGTTAGCGGTGTATTCTTTATCAATGGCCGCTGCTGCATGTTCCATTGCTGTATGCAAGGTATCTTTAGCCTCTCTGTGCTCACCCAGACGATTTAAAGCTACCGCTTGAGTATTCAGCACCCTCACATCATGCGGATTATATGTTAAAGCTTGTTGGGTAAGCGCTAGCGTTTTTTGACTGTCACCTTGGATCAACGCCAATTGCGCGTAGGATTTAATCACTTCGCTATTTGGATAAAGGCCATAGGCGGTTTCTAGCACTTGCCATGCCGCATCATTCTGGCTGCGTGACATATACATATCAGCCAGTTCCAAATGCGCCCTTACCGCTCCTTGGGATAGCTCTGCTGCCTGATGATAAAGCGTTATTGCCTGATCGGTTTTACCCAATGTGCGGGCAGTGTCGGCCTTGGTAATAAGTGCTTTTTCCTCGCTGGTCATAGCGGGCATGGGCGGCAATTCAGATTGAGCAGGCGAGTATGCAGCATTGCAACCCCATAAAAGCAAAGCCACTGAGGCGAGTGCAACATTCAACAAACTATTTCGTAACATGCGAGAATTCCTAAAACTAAGGGCTGCCAGTGAATTTACATTCAGCTATAGCAGCCCTTAGACAATTCGGCAAGTCTGGGCAATATTAACGGCTGATCCGTAAATTTGCCAAAGCATCCGCAATTTGTTGGAACACTGCGCGCAATGTGTTGCCATCCGGGGAGTCAAAATAATGATCCGGCGTGGTAGCACAGTTGCGGAACAAGGCACGGGTTTCATTTTCGGATGCACTATTACCCAACTGGAAGGTAATGGCAAAGATGCGTATATCCTGTGCTTTCATGTTTCGGCAAATTGTCGCGAATTTATTATTGACGGAATTTACGCCTTCCACACGGGTGTTTACCCCTGCTCCCAGATTTTCTTCTTCAATATAACCATATCCCGTATAATCACTGCCCATAAACGCTTTGCTGGCATTTGGAGTATATACTGCATTGATACCATCGGTCATTACAACCACAGTTTTTTGAATCAGATTATCAGCATCATGTGGCAGTTGCGGATCGCCCCACATGCCTTTCCATCGTGGAGATATCATACGCCAGCCCCACGCCATTCCTATGCTCGACATGGTGCCACCCCGACGCCATGGTGTAAGTTCGCCAATACGTGTACGCAACATACCAACATCCGTGGTTAGCGGTGTCACTTCATTTCCGCATCCGACATTAGGGCCGCGTGCTGAATTATTCTCATAGCCGGCATTTTCATTTAGATTCACGTTACCACTTGATAACAGCCATTTATTATCGTCGTAACTCTCCCAGAAAAACATCGGAAACTGCGTATTTAGCACACCAGATTGCGGAGGTATATCCGTCAAATCAAGGTTGCCTGGCTCGTTTTTCTGGCCTCGCGCTTCTACGCAACCTTTCCATTTAGTTGCTCCAGCGGGATAGGTGGCAGGATAGCGGGATAGATCATAATTTCTTAGCCATGCTGAGCGTCCTGTCCCAATATTCACTGTCGTAACATATGGTACAATCCCTACCCACTGATTCTGTGACAGAGATGGGTCTTTATACAAACTATCTACCAGCGTACGCGCTGCGGTGCGTAAATCCCGAATCTTGCTGCCATACATTGAACCGGTAATATCAAGCACCAATACCAGTTCAGATTTATTCTGGCTTTGGTCAATTGCGGTATAGGCCTCTACCGGGATCTCCTCATAACCAAATATATGCATAAACAATGTTTTAACATTCGCGGCTGCACGCAACTCCAGCATACCATTTCCCTGATCGGGTTTGTTTATGCTGGTCACATAGGTGCTGCCATTTAATGAAGCGCTGGTATATTGTGCATCCATATATCCGCTGGGAAAGTTAGCATCCATAAATTTGAACACCTCGGTATTGGTGTCGCGGGAATTTTTCACCGCCGCAGCTGCCAGACCTGAAGCATCAAGCGAATATTGCAGTTTAGATTGCACCATCTGCGCTCGGCTGTAATCAACTGCTACACCGGTAACCAATATAATCACTAAAAATATTAATCCGAAGAAGGGCAATACCGCGCCTTCTTGCGAATTAGCAAATTTACGGCTAAAATTTAACATGGCTGACATGGGTGTACTCCAATAAACACTATTTTTCTTTTATTTATATTCGTTATACGATTTTCTAGGCAGCTTACGCATACCTTATTGCTTGCTAGCTACAATCGTCTGCAAGCTGGCTCATTTTTCCAAAGCGGGCACGATAAAATGCTTTTTTGTAGACTTGTGTTACTGCGTCAATATCCAAGAAATTCTCTACACCAGGAAAAATCGGCTTATAGTCATAGAAAGTTTCTACGGCAATAACTCGGTCATTATTATACATACCACCATCATTAGGCGACCTGCGAAAAACCAGCGGCCATTCTGCACCACTGGCTGGACTGCCTTCTGCTCCAATCCGGCTGGCATTGCCGCCGGATTGCCATTGCCACGCCACTGTTTGCCGAAGCGTTTCGTTATCGTTAGGCTGGTTTGGATTAACGTAATGCGCCTCAATGGCACTAACAATCATACTGCCACCATTTTCGTTAAAGTCGTATGGACGCATCATTTCTACCAGCAGGTTTTCGCGCACATCTTTCAATCCGCGAGGGCCGGAACATGTCACGGTTTCGCTATCCAATCGAGTCACCACATCTGCAATATTCGCTGTAGCGTTTTCCATTTTTTGGTTAAATAACACCAAACGCGTAACCTCGATAGAGCCGACCAGCAAGGTAAGCAACAGGGGTAAAATCAAGGCAAATTCCAGATATGCCACCCCATTCTGATTACTTTTCAGAGCATTAGCCTGATGAAGGAGCTTTTTATATAAATTTTTTCTGAACATTTTATTGTCTTTACAGCTATCTGCGCAAAACGGTTAATTTAGTATTAGTAAGGTTCATTCACCACCGCAACGGTTGAGGTTATGGCAAATATGCCATCGTCTGGGGCAATAATTTTACCAATAATGGGAGTGGTAACTTCCCAATTATATGTAATGTTATAAATCACCAACTCATTACTTCCGCCCATAGAGCCGCTCGGGTCGCTTTGAGTGATGGTGACAATATTCAGGTTATCATTTTTTAGCACCCCTGCCCCACGATCCAGAATCAATTCGCGCAGTCGCGCACCTTCGGCTTGTGCCTGGGCAGCAGGTGTGCCTGCAGTGGAACGCAGCGCGCCTGTTTTAGACAGGCGTGCCGCATGCGTGGTAGCGCCTTCTACCACCGATGAGGCGAACATAATTAAAGCAAACTCAATGATTCCGAAAAGCAATAGGAATAATACCGGCGCTACAATTGCGAACTCGATAATGGTTGCACCATCGTTTTGCCGCGCCAAGTTTTTCAGGCGTTTCATATTACGTTGCCTTTTATTAAAATTATCTACTATCTATTTATAGCAGAGTTTCAATTTTTATACCAGCATCACGTAATTATAACGGCTTTGAAAGCAAAGCAATATTATTTTGTAAGGCGCATAGTCATCATACTACTGCCAATAGTATCCATGATACCTGATAATGCCGCACCATCGTTTGCATCAAATGCATATCCAGGCTGTGATTCACAGGCGCGTAAAGT
>JAKUPQ010000127.1 GCA_022450665.1 Alphaproteobacteria bacterium
TTACAATAGACAATAACTAAATCTAAATTTGCAGGAGAAAGCAATGACAGAGCGCGATAACGTGGCAAATGCCGACAAGCCCCCGTCGGATATAAAAACCACTAAGAACCCCGAGCGTGCGCAGCGTTTGTCCTCGGCATTGCGCGAAAATCTCAAGCGGCGTAAAGCAGCGCCACGCCCCAAAAAGCCAAATCCAGACACCGCATAGGCAAAGCCCGGCTATATGGAAACTGTTGCAACACACAAAATTCCTGCGCGACTTACCAAGACGCTTGAGACGCAGCTACCGGAGTATCGCGTGTTGTGGGTTGGGCAGCAACATGTATTGTTTCATGCAAAATGGATAATAGCGCTGCTGCTGCTTGGAGGCGGCTGCATAGCCTTTGCCCGCTGGTGGATGCAGCATGTTCCGGATATTGCTGCCGCAGTAGCGGATAGCTATTGGTGGATAAACGCCATTGCCTATTGGCTTACCACGCATATGATGGGTATATATATTATTGCGGCTGGGTGTATCGCGCTTGCGATTGCGCTGGTGCTTGCCACGGTGCACACATGCTATGTGCTCACTACAAGCCATGTGGTGGTCACAGGTAAAATATGGCAGCGCATGTTTCGTGCTTATCCGCTTGCTGATATTGAAAAGGTAACGGTGAGTCAATGTAGTGATAACAATACTGGCAATGTTACGCTGCATCTAACAGCGTCATCGGCAGAAATGCCGCGCCGCTGTTGTACGCTTTATGCAATAGGTAAAGCGCCGCAAGTGGTGGAAACTATTGAACAGGCTATCATTAATAATAATGCGCCGAAACAAGGCAATAAAAAAGATGAGAAATAAGCTGTTGCCTGCTATGATGCCTCCAGATTATTGAAAGACAAAAAGTGCATTTAAGCCGCGCCGATAAAAAACACATGATTCAGGAGCGTAACAAGCATCACCATCTTGTGAACCTGATGGCGTGGGAGCACGAAGCGCCCATAGGCGCTAATGGTCTTTCTGCGCCTGATAATCAGCAGCATGACCGTGACCATGACGACATGATTGCTGCACGCGAACATCACGACGGATGGAGCGATAAGGTGGGATTTGTGCGCAACCGTCTTAATCGTAAAAAACGTAAATCCAAAGACCGGTGGAACCGTTTTGCAGGAACCTCTGGCGGCGGAGGGCGTGGTCGCTAAAAGCGATGGCATCTGACATTTAAAAAAACACCTTTTCTTTAGTGGGCTAAACCGCTACAAAAATGGGATATATCATATTATCTGCGTACATAAAGGGGTGCCGTATGGGTATCATGCCAGATCACTGGATTCGTAAAATGGCTAAAGAACATCAAATGATTGAGCCATTTGTAGAAAACCTTAACCGCGACAATGTTATTTCGTATGGGGTGTCGTCCTATGGTTATGATGCGCGGGTTGCCAATGAGTTCAAGATTTTTACCAATGTAGATTCTGCCACGGTAGACCCTAAAGCATTTTCGGATAAAAGCTTTGTCACCCGCGAAACTGATGTATGTATTATTCCGCCAAACAGTTTTGCGCTGGCGCGTACTGTGGAATATTTTCGTATTCCCCGTGATACGCTGGTGATTTGTTTGGGCAAAAGCACCTATGCGCGCTGTGGAATTATTGTGAATGTTACTCCGTTAGAGCCCGAATGGGAAGGGCATGTAACACTGGAATTCAGCAACACTACTCCACTGCCGGCAAAAATCTATGCCAATGAAGGGGTGTGCCAGTTCTTGTTTTTAAAAGGAGATGAAATTTGCGAAGTTTCCTATGGAGATCGCAAAGGAAAATATCAGGGTCAGCGCGGCGTGACTCTACCACGTATCGAGCAGGTGCGTGCTGAAGGATAAGCCTGTATACAAGGCCAGAAATAAGGAATTACCGTGGATAGATTAAAAATTCAGGGCGGCGTACCGCTAGTGGGGAAAATCACCATTAGTGGCGCAAAAAATGCTGCGTTAAAACTCATGGCCGCCAGCTTGCTTACCGAGGAAACACTCGATTTACATAATGTGCCCTGCCTTGCTGATGTGGGAACCATGGCAAAGCTTCTCGAGCAACACGGTACTATCGTGGAGCCACGCAAAAATGGCTATAAACTCACCTCGAAAAAGATTGATAATCTGACGGCGCCGTATGATTTGGTGCGACAAATGCGCGCCAGTGTCGTAGTGCTGGGGCCATTGTTGAGCCGTTTTGGCACAGCTAAAGTGTCGCTGCCTGGTGGTTGCGCTATTGGCACTCGCCCTATTGATATGCACTTGCATGCGCTTGAGCAAATGGGTGCAAAAATTGAATTAAAAGAGGGCTATGTTTTTGCCAAAGCTCCCAATGGCCTGAAAGGCGCAGAAATTCAATTTGAAAAAGTGTCAGTAGGCGCGACAGAAAATATTTTAATGGCTGCTACGCTAGCCAAAGGCACAACAATTATTAATAACGCTGCTCGCGAACCAGAAATTTCGGATTTGGTACACTGCCTGCAATGCATGGGCGCAAAATTTGAAGGCAAAGGTACAGCCCGGCTGATTATTAAAGGCGTGGAGCGGTTGAATGGTACGAAACATACCGTACTGGCAGACAGAATCGCAACCGGAACCTATATGGCAGCGGCAGCAGTAACCGGCGGCGATATTGAGCTAATTGGTGCAGATGTTAGCCAGCTGGATGCGGTGATTGAGAAATTTGAAGAAGCCGGAGTCAAAATAACCTCTACCAAAGATGGTTTGCGGGTGCAGCGTAGCGGCAAAATGCATGGTATTGATGTGATGACGCAGCCTTACCCCGGGTTCCCTACCGATATGCAGGCGCAGTTCATGGCGATGCTTGCCATCGCAGATGGAGCGTCACTTGTAACGGAAACCATTTTTGAGAATCGCTTCATGCATGTGCCGGAAATGGCGCGAATGGGGTCGCGGGTGGTGGTGCATGGCCGTAGCGCTATGATTCGCGGTGTTAAACAGCTTAACGGTGCAGAAGTAATGGCTACCGACCTGCGAGCATCTGTGGGGTTGGTGCTATGCGCATTGGCCGCTAAGGGCGAAACCATCATCAACCGTATTTATCACCTCGATCGCGGCTATGAGCAATTAGAAGAAAAGCTGAGTGCCTGTGGTGCAAAAATTGAGCGAATCCATTAATTGTGTAGCTATTGATCCCTTATGAGCACCTTTCACCATAAGGCGATGCCTATATTTGCGAATTTAAATGCAATTAGCTATCAGTCGGCATGACAGGAGTTTATTTTACTGTAATTCTATGCTATGCTGCAATGCAACAAGGATAGTTTATGATTGAACAATTGACCATTGCTGTACCTAAAGGGCGCATTTTAGATGAATTGCAGCCCATGTTTAACGCGATTGGATTAGAGCCGGAAGCTAGTTTTTATGACGATAAAAGCCGCGCCCTTCAATTCGCCACCAATTTTTCACATGTACGTATTATCCGTGTGCGCAGCTTTGATGTTGCAACATTTGTAGCGTTTAATGCAGCACAGCTTGGTATTTGCGGCAGCGATGTGCTGATGGAATATGATTATGCCGATATTTACGCACCGCTGGATTTGGGAATAGGCCATTGTCGCCTCAGTGTAGCAGAGCCAATGGATATTAGCGAAGAATATGCCCCGCAGCGATGGAGTCATGCGCGCATTGCCACTAAATATCCTAACCTCTCTCGCCGCCATTTTGCAAAATATGGCGTTCAGGCAGAATGTATTAAGCTCAATGGTGCTATGGAGCTTGCCCCCAGCTTGGGTTTGGCATCGCGTATCGTCGATTTGGTAAGCAGCGGCAACACATTAAAAGCGAACGGTTTGAAAGAGGTGGAAACCATTTTGGATATTTCATCACGGCTGATTGTCAACCGTACCGCCTTTAAAACCCACAGTGCCGAATTGAAAAGCTGGGTAGATAAATTCAGGGAGGCGAGCCGTGGCCAAATTGCTGCATAGCACCGCGCCGGATTTTTCTGTTATGTTTTCGCAGTTTCTTGCCCAACGTGAAGAAATTGCAGGCGATGTACGCGGCGTAGTTAGTGATATTCTTGCGCAGATTCGCGCACATGGCGATGATGCACTCATTGAATATACGCAGAAATTCGACCGCATACGATTGCCCTCAGGTATTGCGCTCACGCAGTCTCAAATAGCATCCCATGCGGCAAAGTGCGACTCTGCGGTGCGCGAAGCATTAACCTTGGCAGCACAGCGGATTTATGATTTTCATGTCACACAAAAACCTCAAGATACCAGCTATACCGATGATGCTGGAGTGAAACTGGGTGTGCGTTGGCGGCCTATCAGCGATGTGGGGCTTTATGTGCCTGGCGGCATGGCATCGTATCCCAGCAGTGTGTTGATGAATGCTATTCCTGCAAAAGTAGCTGGAGCGCAGCGCTTAGTGATGGTAGTGCCAACTCCGGATGGGCAGATTAATGCCGCTGTTATGGCCGCAGCACAAATTGCGCAAATAGACGAAATTTATCCTATAGGTGGGGCGCAAGCTGTGGGCGC
>JAKUPQ010000128.1 GCA_022450665.1 Alphaproteobacteria bacterium
TCACAGTGCTAGTTCCAATATATACTAACACCCATCAGAGCCCAAAAACCAATTCTCTAACGCTTTCTATTTGCAGGGGCAGAAAATTTGCATCGACATGTGTCAATGTGCCACCGTTTTACTTTCATGAAAAGCTGCCCCGTTCGAAGCAGACGTGTAACATAGTGCCTTTGCGGGCGCTCTGTCAACATGCTTTGTGTAAAAAAAACATAAAAGTTTTTCATGTATTGTTTTTTAAGGAAAATTATTGTTGCGGTGCCATATCGTCCTGCGTTAGCAGCACGACGGCGCCTTCTTGCGGATCAAGTGCCATGGCAAGTTTTCCTTGCATTAATGCTTCAGCGTGACGGCCAAAAACTTCTTTGCGCCAACCATGATTCAGAGCCGTATCATCCAGAAGCCCTGCGGCAATATGTTCTAGATCGCTGCGGTTTGCCACCAGCTTTTGTGCGACATTTTCGCGGTCACATTGCCGCTTAAGCAATACGCGCAGTAATTCGATTGCCGCCCCCGCTTCGGGTGGAAGCTGCAATAGCTCAGGCATTTGGGGGCATTCATGACGTGGCAATTCTCGCGCCGCATGCACAGCATCGAGCAATTCTTGTAATTTAGATTTATCCAGCCCTTTATTCATCCCACGCAATTTATAAAGCCCATCTAAATCTTTCGGATGAGAGGCGGCAATATCAGCAAGGGTATCGTCTTTTAAAATGCGACCTCGGGGTTGATCGAGAGTTTGTGCCATGCGCTCACGCCACGCTGCCGCAGCTTGCAATGCCGCTAAAAATTTGGGTGCACGAGTGCGGGTTTTAAGCCGTTTCCACGCATCTTCTGGATGTGGATCGTATGTAACTGGATCCAAAAGCACTGCCATTTCTTCTTCTATCCACCCAATGCGGTTATTGCTTTCTAATTGCGCCTCAAGTGAGAGGAAAATATGGCGCAGATGGGTGACATCGGCAATGGCATAATCGCGCTGTTTTTGGGTAAGCGGGCGATGCTCCCAATTGGTGAAACGTGAGGATTTATCAAGCTTTTGGCCAGTGATTTGCTGCACTAACCCATCATAGCTGATTGATTCGCCAAAGCCGCAGACCATGGCAGCTACCTGCGTATCAAAAATGGGGTGCGGGATGCAGCCCAGCATATGATAAAAAATTTCCAGATCCTGCCGCGCCGCATGAAATACTTTGAGCGTAGTGTCGTCGTTGAGCAGATCATGCAGCGGAGTCATATCCAGATTCTCAACTAACGGATCAATCATAGCAGCGGCTTGATCGCATGCGATTTGAATTAAGCATAGCTTGGGATAATAGGTACGCTCACGAATGAACTCGGTGTCGATAGTGATAAAGCGACTATGCGCAGCGGTGGTGCAAAACGCTAAAAGCTCGGCGCTCTCAGTAATCAAGGGAATATCAGTGGCCGTCATGGAAGAATATTTCGTGCTGTTAAAATTGAAAAGGCGCAAGGCCTTACGTGCAATCTAGCGTTTTTATTTGCGCATTGATAGCCAAAATAGCGCAATAGTCTTTACAGCAAAGAGGGATTGTTGCGGACATGCTTGTGTTTCGAAGTAGTTTTGTTTATATATACGCGATTAAAAAATCCGAGGATATAACTATGCACGCTTTCCGCACACATAAATGCAGTGAATTAAACAAAAGTCACGTTGGCCAAACCGTAAAACTTTCGGGCTGGGTGCATCGCAAACGCGACCACGGGCAGCTTCTGTTTATTGACTTGCGCGACCATTATGGAGTTACTCAATGTGTTACCACCTCTGATGACAGCGCGCATTTTGATATGCTTACAGCGGTGCGTTATGAAAGCGTGGTGACCATCGAAGGCGAGGTAGTGGAACGCTCGGCTGAAACGATCAACGCACAATTGCCTACGGGAGATATTGAGGTGGTGATCCGGCAATGCCACATAGAATCTCCTGCGGATGTGTTACCATTACAGGTGAATACCGAACGGGATTTTCCTGAAGAAACGCGCCTGCGTTATCGCTTTTTAGATTTGCGCCGTGAGAAAATTCATAACAACATAGTGCTGCGCTCTAATGTGATTTCGTCTTTGCGCCAACGCATGATTGCGCAAGGGTTTATGGAGTTTCAAACTCCTATCCTGACCGCATCCAGCCCTGAAGGTGCGCGGGATTATCTGGTGCCAAGCCGCGTGCATCCGGGTAAATTTTATGCGTTGCCTCAAGCGCCACAGCAGTTCAAGCAATTGCTTATGGTGTCCGGCTTTGATAAATATTTTCAGATTGCCCCATGCTTCCGTGATGAAGATGCACGTGCCGATCGCTCACCGGGCGAATTCTATCAACTTGATATGGAAATGAGTTTCGTTACGCAAGAAGATGTATTCAATGCAATCGAGCCGGTGTTGCGCGGTGTATTTGAAGAATTTGGCGGCGAAACTAAAGTGGTGGGTGGTGCATTTCCACATATTTCTTATGCTGAATCGATGCTTAAATATGGGAATGATAAACCAGATTTGCGCAATCCGCTGGAAATTTGCGATGCTACTGAAGTTTGGCGCGATTCAGGCTTTGGCATATTTAATAAAGTTATTGAAGGCGGCAGTGTTATCCGTGCGATTCCTGCGCCAAAAACTGCCGACAAGCCTCGCAGCTTTTTCGATAAGACCATTGGTTTTGCGCAGGAAAGCGGTGCAAAAGGCTTGGCATATATCGTATTTGATGCCAGTGGTGAGGCCAAAGGCCCTATTGCTAAATTCCTCAGCCCTGAAAAACTGGACGAGTTAAAGCAGACTGCGGGTCTACAAAATGGTGATAGTGTGTTCTTTGCTTCGGGTGAAGCAAACGAAGCTGCCCGTGTGGCCGGGCTTGTACGTACCTATATCGGTCAAGAGCTGGATGTGATAGAGCAGGGCGTGTTCAAATTCTGCTGGATTGTCGATTTCCCGTATTTTGAGTGGAATGAAGACGATAAGAAAATTGATTTTTCTCACAACCCGTTTTCCATGCCGCAAGGTGGTATGGAAGCGCTGGAAACGCAAAATCCCCTCGAAATCCTTGCGTATCAATATGATATTGTGTGCAATGGTATTGAGCTGTCATCAGGTGCCATTCGTAACCATCGCCCTGATATTATGTATAAAGCCTTTGAAATGGTGGGCTATGACAAATCTGTCGTAGATGACCGCTTTGGCGGCATGATACGTGCGTTTAAATTTGGTGCGCCTCCGCATGGTGGTATTGCACCCGGTGTTGATCGTATTGTGATGTTGCTGGCAGATGAGCCGAATATTCGCGAAGTAATTGCTTTCCCTATGAATCAGCGCGCTGAGGATATTCTGATGGGGGCGCCAGCCCCTGCCGATGAAAAGCAACTGCGCGAACTGCATTTACAATTGTCGCACAAAGCCAAAGAAATGCTGGCAGAAGAAAAAAACCGACAAGACGATGCAGCCATGCCACAGGCCGATGCCGCTGCAACGGGCTAAATGGAAATGTAGTAGTTGCATATGAATATACGGCATCTCTATAGTGTAACTAAAGGGCTGGTTATTGGCTGTATATGGCGCATGCGAGGTGTACGCATAGCAGATAGAATAGTAGTTGACGGTTATACACCTGAAATCGGTAGTGATGGATGTATTGAAATCGGATCTCGCGCATCTTTTAGAGGTAAGCGTAGCCGTAGCCGTTTAGGGGCATCAAAAGGTGCGAAGCTGACTATTGGAAAGCAATGTTTTGTCAATAGTGGTGTGAATATAGAAGCCACCGTAGCAATTCATATTGGTGATCATTGCTTAATTGGCGATGAAGTAAATATATTGGATAGCAATTATCATGAGATAGATGAGCAGTCTGGACTTTCTCAAGGAGCGGTGATTATAGGTAATAATGTTTGGATTGGCAATCGGGCGATAATTTTGCCGCATGTTACGATTGGAGACCACAGCGTAATTGGCGCAGGCTCCGTTGTTACCAAACCCATTCCCCCTAAGGTGCTGGCCACTGGCAACCCAGCTAAGGTTATTAGGCAACTGGAAATGTCTGATAGTTACATTCGTAGATAGAATAGGATTATTTACTTTATTACTTCAGAACTAAGAGGTGGCAACCGATGACGATGATTGCAGATATTGCCGGATTGTTAGGGGTGGGGTGTATTCTTGCGGCGTATTTTTTGCTGACGTTGAACAAAGTCACATCCGAGCAGCCATTATATAGCTGGCTTAACTTCACCGGTGCGTTGCTGGT
>JAKUPQ010000129.1 GCA_022450665.1 Alphaproteobacteria bacterium
TTATGCTTTTGCATACGAATTGAAAGGGTAAACAAATGCCAAAGATGAAAACGAAAAGCAGTGTCAAAAAGCGTTTCTCGCTGACTGCCTCCGGTAAAGTACGCGCCAATCAGGCGATGAAGCAGCATGGTATGCGCAAGCGTAGCAAGCGTTCGCTTCAAGAGCAAAGCGGCACCACCATTTTGTGCGATGCAGATGCGCGTATTATCAAGCAATTCATGCCCTACGGCAGTAAATAAGGAGAGCAATCATGGCTAGAGTTAAACGCGGTGTTACCAAACACGCACGTCACAAAAAACTGATTGATAAAGCTAAAGGCTATCGCGGACGTTCAAAGAATTGTTACCGCATTGCTACCGAGCGCGTTGAAAAGGCATTGCAATATGCTTACCGCGATCGCCGCAATAAAAAGCGCAATTTCCGCGCATTGTGGATTCAGCGTATCAATGCCGGCTGCCGTCAACATGGTATGGTATATTCCCAGTTCATGGCGGGTCTAAAGCACGCCGGTCTGGATTTGGATCGCAAAGTATTGTCTGAATTGGCAATCAGCGAGCCTGCAGCATTTAAATCCTTAGTGGAAAGCGCACAAAAGGGTTTGGATAAAGCAGCCTCCGAAGCCAAGAAAGCCGCATAACGCACATCGCGTCTGCACTTTCACCGATATTACGAAAAAGGGGGCTGCCTTTGCGCACCCCCCTTTTTTTTGCATTTATGGAATGAATCATGTCTCAACCTGCCACTAAACCCAGTACTTCTGCCACTCCCGGAGCTATCGAAACCGAAGCATTGTCAGCCATTGCCTCATGCACCGACCTCATAGCGCTTGATGCCATACGCGTTGCTTATCTGGGCAAAAAAGGTGCAATCACGCAGCAGCTTAAAACCTTAGGCGCCGCCACTCCTGAAGAACGTCGCAGCCGTGGTCAGGCATTAAATGCAGCACGTGACACCATTACCCAAGCCATCGAAGCACAGCATGATCGTTTGAATCTAGCCGAAATTAACAGCCGCCTTGAAGCCGAACGATTAGATGTAACTTTAGCTCCACGTCATGAAGCCGCCGGCCGTATACACCCTATTACCCAAGTGATAGATGAAATAACAGCTATATTCTCGGCGCAAGGCTTTGCTACTGCTACCGGCCCTGAAATCGAAGATGATTTTCATAACTTCACGGCATTAAACATTCCCGAATCGCACCCTGCCCGCCAAATGCATGACACATTTTATTTGCAAGGCGAAGAAGGCAAACCTATGCCGGTGCTACGTACCCATACTTCGCCAGTGCAAATTCGCAGCATGCGCGAGGGCAAACCGCCTTTCCGTCTGATTGCTCCGGGCAGCACATTTCGCTCCGACTCTGACATTACCCACACCCCCATGTTTCATCAAATAGAAGGCTTAGTGATAGATAAAGACATTCATATGGGACACTTAAAGGGCTGCCTCATAAACTTTATCAAAGAATTTTTTGGTCTTGATGATGTGCCTGTGCGGTTTCGTGCAAGCTTCTTCCCCTTTACCGAACCTTCTGCAGAGGTTGATATTGGCTGCTCTCGCGAGAATGGCGAACTGAAAATTGGTGCCGGAAAAGACTGGCTCGAAATTTTAGGCTGCGGCATGGTGCATCCAAATGTGCTACGCAACTGTGGAATCGATCCCGATGAATGGCAGGGCTTTGCCTTTGGTGTGGGTGTCGAACGCATGGCCATGCTCAAATATGGCATTCCTGACTTGCGCACATTTTTCGATTCCGATGTGCGCTGGTTGGAGCATTATGGTTTTGCACCACTAGATATACCTGCGCTGGTTTCAGCATATAGCTCTGCATACAAAAAATAATTTTGGAAAATACGTTCTATGAAATTCACCCTTGGATGGCTTAAAGACCATATTGAAACCACCGCCTCGCTGCATGACATTTGCGAAACCCTCACGGCCATTGGTCTAGAAGTGGAAAATGTTACCAATTATGGCGACACGTTAAAAGATTTTGTGGTTGCTGAGATTCTGGATGCACAACCCCACCCCGATGCGGATAAACTGCAATATTGCGATGTTACCGACGGCACAGAAACCTATAAAATTGTATGCGGCGCCCCCAATGCGCGTAGAGGCCTAAAAACCATCCTGGCACGTGAAGGGGTATATATTCCCGGCGGTGATTTCACCATCAAAAAAACCAAAATCCGTGGCTTAGAAAGCTGCGGCATGCTGTGCTCTGAAAGTGAACTCGGGCTGGAATGTGACGATGATGGCATCGCTGAGCTTCCCTCTTCTGTCAGGGTTGGAGAACCCGCCATAGGCGTTTTGGGGCTGGACGACCCGATGATAGAAATTGCTATCACCCCCAACCGTGGCGATTGTCTTGGTGTGCGTGGCATTGCCCGCGATCTTGCTGCCGCAGGCTTAGGCGTGATGAAACCATTGATTGTAGAGCAAGAGCAAGGCTGCTTCCGCCCCAGCGTGGATCTTTCTATTGAAGCACCAGAGAATTGCCCCGTATTCATAGGCTGTGAAATCCGCGATGTGAAAAATTGCGCCAGTCCCGATTGGCTGCAGCAACGCCTTAAAGCCATTGGCCTGCGCCCAATTTCTGCCTTGGTAGATATCACCAATTATATAAGCTATAACCTTGCGCGCCCGTTACATGTATATGATGTAGCAAAACTCGAGGGCGGTATTACCGTGCGTCACGGACGTGATGGCGAGAGCTTTGAGGCGCTTAATGGTAAAACTTATAATGTCACCAATGCGATGACGGTAATTGCGGATGATCAAAAAGTATTAGGTTTGGGCGGAATAATAGGCGGCACAAGCAGCGCCTGCGACAGCTCAACCATTGATGTATTTCTTGAAGTGGCGCTCTTTAACCCGCTCAATATTGCGAGTACCGGCAGAACTCTTAACATCGACAGCGATGCCCGTTATCGCTTTGAGCGCACAGTAGATCCGGCAGGCGTTGCTACCGGCGCCGAGCAAGCCATACGACTTATAACCAGCATTTGCGGCGGTGATGTCAGTGAGTGGAGCGTTGTGGGTCACTCGCCTAAGTGGCAGCGTAGTGTTAACTTCCGCCCATCCCGCGTAGAACATTTGGGCGGCGTATGGGTTGAGGATGCAAAAATAAAACATATCTTACAGCATCTCGGCTTTACCATTACTTCTGCCAAGCGCGATAACTGGGAGCTGCAAGTTCCATCTCACCGCCCGGATATTGAAGCAGAGGCCGATATTGTAGAAGAAATATTGCGCATAAACGGCTACGATAATATCCCAACTACGCCACTACCCATAGCGACAAACAAGCCCAATCTATCATTTTTAGAAAAGGCATCCATATCGGTAAAGCGTATTCTTGCGACTCGTGGAATGATGGAATCACGCAACTGGGCATTTTTGCGGGATGATACCGCCGCATTATTTGCGCCACATAACCCTGCTTTGCTCATTGCCAATCCCATTAGCAGTGACATGAATTACATGCGCCCCAGCCTGTTGCCTAATTTAATCAATGCCGCAGGCCGCAACAAGGCACGCGGTCTGCATAATTTGAATGTGTTTGAAGTAGGCACATTATTTGAAGGCATTGCACCAAACGAGCAACGCCATTGCGCCGCTACATTACGCACCGGTGATACCGCCCCCAAACATGCCCATAAAGAATCACGTAATGTGGATGTGTACGATGCCAAAGCCGACGCCTTGGCCATATTAGCCGCTACAGGATTCGACAGCAGCAAAGTACAGGTTAAATCTGAAGCACCTGCATATTACCATCCAGGGCGCAGTGGCACTCTTAGCTTAGGCCCCAAGAATATTTTGGGGTATTTTGGCGAAATTCATCCTTTAGTACTACAAAAAATGGACTATAAAGGCCGCGCCGTAGCGAGCGAAGTGTTTTTAGATGCTATTCCCACACCTAAAGCAAAAACTGCAACCAGGCCTTTATTACAGGCATCCGATTTTCAGACGGTAGAACGCGACTTTGCGTTTATTGCCAACGATAATGTGGTGGCGGCAGAGGTGCTGAAAGCCATACGAGCAAGCGACCAGCAGCTGATTCGTGTTATTCGCATTTTTGATATCTATATAGTAAAAGGCGTAGAAGATGGCTAGCAATCCATCGCA
>JAKUPQ010000130.1 GCA_022450665.1 Alphaproteobacteria bacterium
GTTTTTACATTTGACTCGTTAACTGACTCTACAAACAGCCATACTGATGTAATATCTGACTTCAGCTGGAGTGACATGATAGATGTTTCTGGCCTTGGCTTTACAGATATTACCCATGGGGCTGGCAGTGGCTCGGTGTTGGGTTTTGTGAAAACAGGACATAAAGAATTTGTTGTATCCGATGCCGAATCAGACTTTAGTATAGAGATTCAAGGCATAAACTGGCTTAATGACGGCGATTTTATCTTTTAAGAATTATTTGAAACAACCCAAGAGAAAACAGGGCGCTCTCCCATGCCGCCCTGTTTTTTCGTGTAGGTTATGCTTTTATTTTATTGAAGCCATTTATGCATCAATTGCTCTAAGTCGCTAGTATTTAGTGGTTTTTGATAATAATCATTCATACCACAAGCGAGGCATTTTGCCGTGTCTGCGCGCACAACATCGGCAGTTATTCCTATAATTGGTAAATTGGTGCTATCTGCAAACTGCCTGATTTGGCGTGTGGCGGTAAATCCATTCATATGCGGCATTTGGCAATCCATAATAATCAGATCGTAATTGCATTTCTTCGTGCGTTCTATCGCTTCAACGCCATTTGCCGCGCAATCAATATTTTTTACTCCCATTTTTTGCAACATGGTTGTGAGTAATTCGCGATTCATGGCATGGTCGTCTACTACCAACAAGTTTTTTTGACTCCAATCATGCTGAAATGTTGTTGTGCTGGGCGATATGGATGTATCGGAATTTTGCTGTGTATATACAGGAAGCTGCAAAAGAAAGTGAAAGCGGGAACCTTTGTTTGCGACGCTATCACATTGGATTGTGCTGTGCATAGCGCTAATGAGTTGTGCGGCTTTGTATAAATTTTTACCTGCGCGGCCAAATTGTTTTTGTTCGGCTTGCTTAGGCGTAAACAATGAGCCAAGGCGATCTGCTGCAATACCAACGCCGCTATCCTCTATAACAAAATCAATGCTTGCTGTGCCATTAGCTACTTCTTGCAAATTCATGGCAACAGATACTGATCCGCTTTGGGTAAACTTAATGGCATTTTGCGTCAGAATGAATAATACTTGCCGCAAATGGGTGACATCGCAATAAAGCAAAGCAGGAATCATAGCATCGGCGTGAAGGCGTAATGTAATGTCTTTTTCTTGCGCTTCATACATGAATGCTCCTTTCAGCTCTGCCATTAAACCCACAGGGTTGGCAGGTCGCAGTTGTATGGGCGTGGTGGCTACATTAAAGCTTGGCATATCCGAAAGCACTGTGTGCATGGTTTGTGCGGCATGGAGCAGGTTATCTAAATAACCAAAAGAATTTTTATTGTTGGGGTTGAGCATTGCGCCATATCCCATAATAGCCATGAGCGGAGTGCGCAATTGATGACTAAGATGCCCTAAATAATTTTCATATTCATTCGTCTTCTCTAATAATGCGTTGTATTTGCGATATAACAATGCATGCTTCTCTGAAGATATATTTGAATATTCAGGGTCAGAAGTATTTTTATCGCTAAGCATAACGCTAACTCCATACAATTAAGGGTTGTTTAGTTTTTAGTAATGCATATCATGAATGGTAATGCCATAAATAAATTATAAAGCAATGTACAATGCTCGATTTACAAATGTTTCGCGATAATATTGGTACCGACCCCGATACCGAGGCAATGCTGCTTAGGCTATATATCGAAAGCTCTGATGAGATGATGATGGCGATTGCAGCTCAACTTAAAAGTAATGATGTGACCGCCAAAGAATGGGATGAGCAATTGCATTTTCTAAAAGGTGCGGCTCTGAATATTGGAGCGATGCCGTTCGTTAGGTTGCTTACCAAAGGACAACTGATTGCAGAGCAATCGTCGCAAGAAAAAAATGAATTCTTTGCAGAGCTTTCACAAGAATACAACCAATTGCGCATCCATATCTCTTCATTTATAGCAATGTAAATAATGTGAATTTTTTATAATAGAAAATTTTTTTTCTTTCATGCTCCCGTTCTGGTTGTGATGAAAGGGTAAAAAGAAAAATCTAAGCTACTGTAACGAACAATAAATTCATATTTATGCTTCATATTGAGATATATCAATTTATTTCTAAATTGTACAAAGTCTTTAGATTTTATTAACGGTTGATTGGTAGTGTAGTTATACAACCTGAGGGAGTGTGTCATGAATACTACACCAACAATAACGAATGCAGCCAGCCAAGTGCAACAAAGTCTAAAAGCAGACTATTATCAAATGGAAGGCTGGGAAGTATCCAGTGATGATGTGTCTGGCAGCGGTAATTTAAATTATCAGGAAATAGAAGTAAAAATAGATAAAGACTTGAGCCTTTCTGGCGGAGAAGTTGAATCAGATTACGATGCAGATCCTGCAATTTCCCGCATACGGGGCATAGAAGAAGCCAGTTACATTTCGCAAGGAGATGCTGGTGATTTACGTGAGTTATCTTCACAGGGGCCAAGTTTTATTCCATCAGCAGAAAGCAGCAGCTTAAGTCAACTACAATCGGAGTTGCAGCCGTTGGGGATAGAAAAAATAGCAGATGTAACGCCGGATAATATAGAGTTTACTCCCAATGCTAATGGTAATAATGGTGGTGGAGGAAGTGGCGGAGGCAGTTCTGTTACACTGAATAACAGCGAAAGAGATACATCTACATCCACAACAACCACAAGTAATACAACTACTATTGATGGTTGCGGCGAAAAAATATGCTGCGATGGAGATGTTACTATAACGATAAATAATACAACCATTAGTAATAACTATGTTGGAAGTGAGCTTATTAATATCGATATAGTTGTTGATGACACCACTATTATCAATGAGGGAGATTCTATACTCAATCTCGACCTTGGCGACACCATAAATAACATTACGACTATTGATTTTGGCGGCGGAGGAATTTCGCTTTCCATAGACAATAGCCTCACAATAATCGGTGGCGACATAAATACTTTTGTAGATCTGGGGCTTGGTGATGGTGGATTGAATGTTGATATTTCTTTGGGTGCCGACAATTTACCCATTATAGGCGATGGCCTTGAAGAAATAACAGGCGTTTCAATCATAAGTACCGGAGATGAAATAACCACCAATGTGCAGCTCATAGGCGGCGATGCATTAGATACACTGATCGTGTTGGGCGAGAATGGATTGGATGTGGGGCTGGATATTGGAGTGCCTCCGCTTATTGGTGGCGGACTCGATATCATTGATATTGATGTAAATCTAGGCGATGGATTAGGTGTAAATCTCGATATTATTGATATGGATATTATAGATGCCAATATTTTGAACGGTGACGTTCTGGATATCGATGTCTTAGGGCAAGACCTTATAAATGATGACTTGCTTGGTGACATTCCAGGCGTGGATGTGCTGGAAAACGATGTCGTGGATATTGTTGCCGATGCAGCCGAGGAGTTTGCGCAGGGTGATCTGGGCGGTGCGATTGATGGCGCGATTGACGGTGCGGTAGGCGGTGATCTGCTGGATGTGGAGCTGGGCGGCGATGCGCTGCTAGAGGTCGATGCACTGGGCGCGGATGTGCTTGGTGATGGCGGGTTGCTGGCCGATGTGGTGGGTGAAGATGCGCCGCTGAGCGAGCTAACCCCGCAAGAGATTGTTGATGTCAATGTGCTGGCCGATGGCGAAGCACTGGGCGTGGATGTGCTGGAAAACGATGTCGTGGATATTGTTGCCGATGCAGCCGAGGAGCTTGCGCAGGGCGATCTGGGCGGTGCGATTGATGGTGCGATTGATGGTGCGGTAGACGATCTGGCGGGCGGTGATCTGCTGGATGTGGAGCTGGGCGGCGATGCGCTGCTAGAGGTCGATGCACTGGGCGCGGATGTGCTTGG
>JAKUPQ010000131.1 GCA_022450665.1 Alphaproteobacteria bacterium
AGGCTGTTGAACAGGTGGTTGCGGCTGCTTAAAATGCTGCGGCGCGTCTGTGAACTGCTGCGGCGTATCCAAAGGTTGTGGCGCAGGTTGCTGTGGCTGCTCAGCAGGGCGGGGTTGCTCAAGAGGCTGTGGCTGTTCAAAATGCTGCGGCGCGTCGGTATAGTGTTGTTGGTCACTATAGCCTTTCTGTTGTGCTGGCGCTGCAGCATGTTGTTGTTCGTCATAATGTTGTGGTGTTTCCTCAAATTGTTGTTCGGCGGGGTCAACTGTGGCTTGGTCGCCCTCTTCATTTAATGCTTCACCCATGGCATACACGCACAGTTCTTCGAACGAAACATTGTTTTCTTTGGCGATTGTGTGCAGCTTTTCAAAGCTATCCATCACTTCCTGCGGGATAGAACCTCCACGCTCCGAAGACAGCCACCAGGATTGATGGTGGAGTGGGTGACTATCAGCTTTTGGCTCGCCCACATAGATAGGAAAGGGGGCTTTGCGTCCTCCAAAATCACAAGGGATCATGAAATGCTGCATGTAGTTTTCTCCAAATTACATTGTCTATACTAGCAGAACTATATTACGGAATTATTACTCTTTGGGCGTTTTGGCCAATTAATTACCGGTTTTTTTAGCCGGCACATAGGTTTCTATCGCGTTGAAACTAAAATTATCTGAATAGCTTTTTAAGATATGATTGGGCTGATGTGGTGCATCGACTTCAAAGGGGATATTTTTTTCTTCGGCAAAAGCAATGGCGGCCTCTTGGCTTGGAAAACGCAAACGCAATTGGCCTAATGTATCGGTGCTGCCTGTCCACCCCATAAGCGGATCAATTTGTTTGGGGGTGGGGTCGTATTCAAATAGCCAAAAACTGGTTTTAGCGCGTCCGGATTGCATGGCAGTTTTTGAAGGTTGAAAAATACGGGCTTTGGTCGTCATAAAACACTCCACAAGTAAATAAGCTTTCCACTATATATAGCGCGGAAGCCATAGCTTTTCCAGAGTTTATAGTAAATAGCGATGCTTATTTATTGCGTTTGCTTTTATGGGTTTGCTTGGGTTTTTTAGGCTTGCCTTGTCCGGAAGCTTTACTAGGGAATTTTTTATTTTTATTCTTGTGGTTTTTTTTGGGTGCACCCTTGCCCGTATAGGGTTTTTTCTTGCCTTTATAGTTTGAGGCATTGCTATGCGCAACTTCGCGCCCAACCAAGCCAAAGCGCATGCTACCCGTAAGAGTGTCGGCTTCTAGCAAAATCACTCTGACTCGTTGCCCCAAGCGGAATTCTTCGCCGGTGCGACGTCCTACAAGACGTTGATGCTCTTTGTCAAAAATCCAGTAATCGCCATCAATATTACGAGCAGGTACGAGGCCTTGCGCCCCGTTTTCGCGCAACTCAACAAAAAACCCAAAGCTGTTTACGCCGGCTATTACCGCATCAAATTCTTTGCCGGTATGTTCAGCCATATAATTGGTGAGGTAGCGTTCGCGTGCCTCTCTTTCGGCAAGCATGGCACGGCGTTCTGTTTGTGAAATATGTGTGGCAATAGAATTTAAGTTTTCTGCTTGCTCAAACACTAAGCCATCGGTTTCTTTGTCGCACATACTGCAAATATCAATCAAACTGCGATGTACGATAAGGTCGGAATAACGGCGGATGGGGGAGGTGTAGTGGCAATATTGTTCTAATGCCAAGCCAAAATGCCCTAAATTCTCAGGGTGATAATAGGCTGCCATCTGACTACGTAATATTGCCATGTGAATCACATGAGATTCGGGCTTATCTTCAACAGATTTTATAACAGTATTAAAATGATGAGAGGATAATTTCTCTTGGTTAGCAATCGAATACCCTAATTGCTTCAACAAACTTCTTAAGTTGTTAACACGCTCTATGTCTGGCTCTTCATGTACGCGAAACATACCAGGGGCATCGGCGGTTTCAATGGCGTGGGCGGCGGCCACATTGGCGCAGATCATGCATTCTTCAATCAGTTTATGGCTGTCATAGCGCTCACGAAGGGATATTTCTGAAATCTGGCCTGTTTGCTCATCAATTACCACTTTATGCTCGGGCAAATCTAGTTCTAATGCACCACGTATTAAGCGGTTTTTGTTTAAGGTCTTGTACACGCCATAGAGGTGTTTGATGGTATTATTATAAATCTCTGGCGCAACCACGCCTTCTTCACCGTCATGGGCAGCTTGCGCCTGATCGTAGGTAAGGCGAGCCTTGGAGCGCATTATGCCGCGCACGAACTTGTAGCGGGAGGTGTTGCCCTTCGCGTCAATCCATAAATGTACTGCAATGCAAAAGCGGTCTTCATTAGGTACTAATGAGCATAAGCCATTGGATAGTGCTTCGGGCAGCATGGGAACAACACGATCGGGAAAGTAAACCGAATTTCCGCGCAAAAATGCTTCATTATCTAGGGCGGTGCCAAAGCGTACATAATGCGCTACGTCGGCAATTGCTACCATCAAGTGCCAGCCATCACCATGGGGTTCAGCCCATACGGCATCATCGAAATCACGGGCATCTGCACCATCAATGGTAACAAAATTAACATCGCGCAAATCCTCGCGACCCTTAGTTAGTGTGGGGGCAGATGCGGTTTCGGCTATTCTTATTGCTTCGGGTGAGAATTCCATGGGAATATCTTGATTCTGAATGGCAATAAGGCTTGCGCTACGTGGGTTTTCCATGCGTCCGATGCGTTCAACCACTTCTACTGGGCGCAGCATGTGCCGCTTATTGTTTCGGCGCGGTGCGCTCATATCCGCATTGGTAAGTTTGCAATATACTAACTCACCTTCTTTTGCACCTAGGGTGTGTTCGGCAAGAACAGCAAATTCTTCTTTAATTTTTCGGTTAACCGGTTCTACGGTGCCATGCTCGCCTACCCCATGAAAAATTCCCAATACATGGGTCATTTTTTCGGGCATGACTTTTAGCAATATGGCTTTTCGATTATTTGGCTTTTCGGGGTTGGTTTTTACCAGCACTCTTTCGCCTGGAAACGGCGCTTCATCTTTATATTGTAGCGCATATTGCGGCGCGTCTTCATCGCGTGCTTGCGTTTTGCGGTCTATGGTTTGCACCATGAGCGTTCCGCTGGGATCAAAGCCCACAACTTCCATGATCACGACGCCATTTTCTTCGCGCTCGCTATCGAGGGGTTTGGGCTTGCTACCGGGCAATTCCCCCTTCTTTTTCATTTCCCTCAGCATGTCTTTTAACACCACGCGATCATCGCCGCGAATATTAAATGCCTTAGCTATATCGCGTTTTGAGGGCATGTTTTTGCCCTTGCCAATAAATTCCAGCAGCTCTGCTTTAGTCGGGAAACGTTGAGGTTTTTTTACCAATGGCTATGACTTCTTTTCAGTGTTTTTTGCGGGGGCTTTCTTCGCCGTAGATTTTTTTGCCGCTGGTTTTTTTGCGGCTTCTTTATCCACAGCTTTCTTAGCGGCAGGCTTCTTGGCGGGCGCTTTTTTAGCCGGTTTACCACCTTTGGCAGCGGCTTTTTTATCAATCAACGCAACAGCTTCTTCCAGCGTCATGCTATCCACTTCTGTACCTCGGGGCAAAGAGGCGTTGATCTTACCATGCTTAACATATGGGCCATAGCGTCCATCGAATATTTGCAGCTCGCTGCCGTCTTCTGGATGTTTACCCAAGCTGCGTAGAGGTTCGGCAGATGGGGGTTTTTTAGATTCGGCAATCACCGTTACAGCGCGGTTGATGCCAATATTCAGC
>JAKUPQ010000132.1 GCA_022450665.1 Alphaproteobacteria bacterium
TTTCTGCATTCCTGCACAAATTCCGGCGCATACGTATGCAGCCTGCCGAGGGCGAAGCTACCTTAAGCGCCTTTTATGTCGAGATAGACGACCGTGCCGGCCTTGCCAAAGAAGCGCGGCATATCAAACGTGGAGGAGTAATTGCCTAGCCTGCAATACGCTAGGCAATCAAATATTAATAGCTCCACATATCGCCAGGCTGGAAGACCAGCTCAATTTTGCTCCAGCTTTTATAACTGTCGATGGGCAGACCTTTAAGCGGCACACAGTCTTTATTGCGGGTTGCCCGCATGGCGGAGTCTACCATAGATTTAAATGCCGAATCTGAACGATAACGCCCCAACTCACCCGCTTTGAGATTAGCCTCAATAATCGATCCATCCTCACGGAAAATCACCTGAATATGTGCTACCAACTCGCCTTGGTCTTTAGCGCCGCCCTGATAGTTCCAGCATTTCATAATTTGGTTACGAATTGAGTTTTCCACCGTTTGCGACAGCGGCGCATTGGGATCATATGGCACATCGCTAATGGTTTTAGGGCCAGCTTTTGCCGGTGCCGGCTCTGGCGTATCGATACTATTTAAAATATCATCCAAACTTGGCTCTTTAGGTTTTTCTTCCTTGGGCTTTGGTTTTTCCTCTTTAGGTTTTGGCTTATCTTCCTTTACCGGCTCAGGCTTTGGTTGCGGCTTTGGCTTCGGTTTTGGTTCGGGCTTAGGCTCTTCCTTTACCGGCTCAGGCTTCGGCTTTTCAGGCTTTGGTTTTTCGGGTTTATGAGGAGCTGGTTTTGGCTTCTCTTCTTTAGGTTTTTTCGGCGGCTGTGGCGTCTGGTTTTGTGCATTATTAATAGGCGCAATTTGCAAATCTATGGCGATAACCTGTGGTTGATACAAGTCTTCACGCTCTATAAATAATTCGGGCAAGCCAAACACCACGAGCAAAATAATGACCGCATGTAAAAAAACTGACGAACCCAAGCTGCGCGGTGACAACGACTATCTCCGTCCCTGTTTAAGGGTGGTTTCCAAAGCAATTTTGCTGAATCCGGCAGCGCTTACTTCTCCCGCCACCTGCATCACAAGGCCATAATCTATCCCCTGATCGCCCCGCACAACGATTTGTGCTTCACGATTCTCGCCCGATATTGCAATGAGCTTTGCCTGAATCTGATCCAATTCTATGCGCGTTTCCTGCAAATATATTTCGTTGCTACCATTGATGCTCAGCGCTAATCGCTCATCGCTTCCATTAAGGGGTGATGCAGCGCTTTCCGGCAGATTCACCTCTACCCCTGCGGTCAACATAGGTGCGGTAACCATAAAAATAATCAGCAGCACCAGCATTACATCCACAAATGGTGTGACGTTGATTTCGTTAAAGGTGCGGCGGCGCCCTCCTCGGCTGCGCCCTGGGGTGGATGCGCCCATATTATTTCCCCTCACTGTCGAGTTGACGCGAAAGCAATGTATTAAACTCTGTACTAAAATCTTCCATGCGGTGCGCAAAGCGATCCATCTCACCAGAGAATTTGTTATAGCCAATTACCGCAGGAATTGCAGCAAATAGCCCAATGGCCGTGGCGAGCAATGCCTCAGCAATACCCGGCGCCACCACTGCAAGCGTAATGTTTTTGGCGGCAGCGATGCTGGTAAAGCTGTTCATAATTCCCCATACCGTGCCAAATAGCCCCACAAACGGCGCGGAGGAGCCTACTGTTGCCAAAAACCCGAGGCCGTTTTCAAGCTTTTCTGCTTCGCGATTGCGGGAAATCAGCATTACCTGCGCGACCCGTTCGCGTACGCCCACGCGCAATTGCGCGGTGGTATTATTGGCAATATCTTTGCGCGAGCGATACCATTCATCCATTGCCGCAATAAAAACGCGAGCAAGCGGATGATTATTACGTTTTTTGGTTTTTTCATAAAATTTATCAATTGCACCCGAAGACCAGAATTCTTTTTCGAAACGGTTCGATTGGGCGCGCAATGCTTTAAAACGCACATATTTATCAAACATAATTGCCCAGCTCCAAAACGAAGCCAGCAGCAGCAAAATCATTACCGCCTTCACAATAATATCAGCATGCATGAACATGCCCAATACAGATATATCCTGCATGGCCATTACAGCATTTACACTGCCTGCCATTTCGGTAGATTCTACGGGGGTAACGGCGGTATCAACGGCCATGGGTTACTGCTCCATTAACGGGTGGTAGTGGTGTTATGAACTGGCAAATGGGCTAGCATAGCCTCGCGCACCGGTTCGGGGATTTTGTTTGGTTTAACTGCGGTGTTCACGCATACCATGAAAGCGTCAATCACTGCAATATCTTCGATGCGGGGGGGTGTGTTTTCTTCAGCTGCCTCGCCATTTTGCGCAGTGCTGTAGACATATTTTCCAATTTCCTGCCGCATTAACAGGCTGGTATTGCGCATTTCCCGTATACTCGTACGTACTACCAGAAGATCATCCAACCGCCCGGGTTTGAGATAATCTATCACGCAGCGACGGGCGACAAACCAAATGCCATATTTTTCCATCAACTCCACATGGTCAATGCCAGCCAGTTGCAACGCCTCGGTGCGGCCACGTTCTGCAAAACGCAGATAATTGGCATAATACACTACGCCGCCCGCATCGGTATCTTCATAATACACCGGAAAATCAATGTGATGCACACCATCAATAAATTTTCCACTGCGCCGTTGGGGGTTACGCATTTTTTACATCCTTATCATAATTGTATTTAGGCAAGAAACAACATTACTGCATGGACTCGTCACTATTTCCTCCCAATAAATCCATCTGTGCGGTGGTGGGTTGCGGAGGTGGAGCAATTCCCAAATGCTTAAATGCGCCAGCGGTGAGCATACGTCCACGCGGAGTACGCTGAATAAAACCAATTTGCAAAAGATAGGGTTCTATCGTTTCTTCTATACCGTCGCGTTGTTCGGACAAACCTGCAGCAATGGTTTCCACTCCCACAGGGCCGCCATTATAGTGATCGGCAATATAATGCATATAGCGCCGGTCTGCGCCATCCAGCCCCAACGCATCCACATCAAGCCGCAGCAGTGATTTATTGGCGTGTGCCGCATCAATCACGCTAGCATTATCGGCATGAACAAAATCCCGCACCCGTCGCAATAATCGCACGGCAATACGCGGCGTCCCCCGTGAACGGCGGGCAATCTCTGATGCACCGCCTTCGTTAATAGGTTCATTTAACAGCCCTGCAGCGCGGGTGATTACTCGCTCCAATTCATCAATTTCATAAAAATTCAGCCGCAATGGAATACCAAAACGATCCCGCAATGGGTTCGAAATCAGCCCCAGCCTTGTAGTGGCTCCCACCAATGTGAATTTTGGCAAATCAATACGTACCGTACGCGCTGCTGGCCCTTCGCCAATAATCAAATCGAGTTGAAAATCTTCCATTGCCGAATACAGCACTTCTTCCACATTGGGGTTCAGGCGATGTATCTCGTCGATAAACAATACATCGCCTTCCTGCAGATTAGTGAGCAATGCGGCAAGATCGCCTGCTTTGGTTAAAATGGGGCCGGAGGTAGCGCGAAAATTCACGCCCATTTCTTTTGCAACAATTTGTGCCAGTGTAGTTTTTCCAAGGCCAGGAGGGCCATATAGCAACACATGGTCCAACACATCTTTGCGTTTTTTTGCCGCATTGATAAATACTTCCAAATTCGCACAAGCTTGTTTCTGGCCAGTAAAATC
>JAKUPQ010000133.1 GCA_022450665.1 Alphaproteobacteria bacterium
ACTCCACGCTGATAATATCCGAAATCTGCGCCACATCTAACAATGCAGCAACTCTGGGCATCACATCTTTTCCTGTAGTGCTGGCAGCGGCAAATACATGACTGTAGCCTTCTGCCCCTTCCGCAACCAGCGGTGCCAGATTTTCTGCCAGATGGTGCTCCAATGCAGGATTATCCGCGAGAAGCACTTGCGTTACGCCTTCGGCTTTAGCTGCTTGTTGCGCCACCGCTTCGCAATCGGTTCCTGCCACCAGCACATGCACGTCAGTTTCTATCTGGCGCGCTGCTGCAATGGTTTTCAACGTAGCTGGATTGAGTTCGGCGTTATCATGATCGGCAATGACTAATACGGCCATGTTATTCTCCTTTTCGCGTCGTTCCTGCCTTGCGGGCATATCCTGACAAACAATACATTTCCGGCTTTGCGGATTAAATTACTTTTGCTTCGTTACGCAGTTTATCTACCAATTCAGCAACATCTGCCACTTTAGTTCCACCACTACGTTTAGGAGGTTCTGCCACTTTCAATGTGGTTATGCGCGGGGTTACATCCACACCGTAATCCGCCAATGCTTTTTTCTCCAAAGGCTTGGACTTCGCTTTCATGATGTTTGGCAATGAGGCGTAGCGCGGTTCGTTCAGGCGTAAATCGGTGGTTAACACGGCTGGTAAGGTTACGGCCTGCGTCATTAACCCGCCATCCACCTCGCGGGTAACAGTCACACTATCGCCATCGAGTACAATTTTAGAAGCAAAGGTTCCCTGCCCCCATCCCAGTAAAGCAGCAAGCATTTGACCGGTTTGGTTGCAATCGTCATCAATCGCTTGTTTGCCCATAATTACAAAACCCGGCTGTACTTCCTGCACCACGGCTTTGAGTACTTTTGCAATACCCAGTGGCTGTAAGTCGGCTTCATCACTGTGCACATGAATGGCATTATCTGCACCTATAGCCAAGGCTTTACGTAAAGTTTCCTGCACTTTATCGTTGCCCACACTCACCACCACTACTTCGGTGATTTTGCCAGATTCTTTGAGGCGCACCGCCTCTTCTACCGCAATTTCATCAAACGGGTTAATAGAAAATTTTACATTTGCAAGTTCCACGCCTGATCCATCGGCCTTGGCGCGGGCTTTTACATTGTAATCAATCGCGTGCTTCACAGGCACTAAAACCTTCATGCATCTGCTCCTTGTTTTTGATGTTGCGCGTAGTTGCCAACAACTTGTGTAATGATTTTTTGTAACTGCCCTGCTACGATTTGTATATCATATTTTTCAGTTACCAGTTCAAACCCTGCCTGCGCATATTTTTTTGCCAGATCCCAATCTTCGAGCATTTGTTGCAATCCATTTGCCAGCGCGTCGGCATCTTCAGGGGGAATAAGCAGCGCCACCTCGCGGTTCTCCACCAATTGGCGCACACCAACACAACGCGTTGCTACCACAGGAATTTTGCGTTGCATGGCCTCTAGCACCACTATGCCAAAAGTTTCTGCGCGGGATGGCAGGCAATATATATCCAATGATTGATAAAACGCCTCGCGATCACTTATCCACCCGCATAACTCAACATATTTTTCAATTTTATATTCAGCGATAGCCGCTACAACTTCGTCTTTCAATGGGCCATCGCCGCCAATACGAATACGAAAATCCACCCCCTGATGCACCAGTTTAGCAGCCGCTTCCAATAGTATATCGAGGCCTTTTTCCGGCGAGAACCGCGCCAGCACACCTATTATAGGTACAGATTGTGGCGCGTTGGAATAACGCAATTGGCGCTGCTGCGTGGTGATTGTCACCATATTTGGCAACACATACACGCTGTCGGGGTTTTCATGACCTAATGCAAGGAGCGATTGTTTCAACTCTTCGTTCACCATAATGGCCGCATCGGCATTGAGCGAACGTTTAACGCTGGTGGTGTGATTCACAGCAATTACTGGCACTACGCCACGTGCAGCTTTGCGTAACAGTGACACGGCACGGTTGCCGTGAGCAAGCACCACATCGGGCTGTTCACGTTTCAGCCAACGGCGCAAGCGCCATATCGCAGGTTTATCCATATGGCCATAGCGATTATCTATTTGATATATTGCGCTATTAGTGCCTTTTGCATCAGCAACAAAGGGGCAACGGCTACTCAACAGCATTGTAATGTCGTGGCCGGCGGTGCGCAGGGCATTGGCATAGTCGAGGCTGGCTTGCTCTAGCCCGCCATTTTGCTTACTAAGAACTGCGTTGATAATTTTCACCGGTTATCCCCCGGCTCCCACAGCACATCATTGATACCATTATCGTTTAGCTGTCGCGCCATCACGAATAAATGGTCGGATAAGCGATTGATGTATTGTAGCGCATGGGGATTAACGTCCTCTGCTTCTGCCAAAGCGCATATGTGGCGCTCGGCACGGCGGGTTATTGCCCGCGCCAGATGCAAATATCCAGAAGCACCACTACCACCGGGCAATACAAAAGACGAGAGCGGCTTTAAATCCACATTGATCGCATCAATTTCTCGCTCCAGCCGTGTAACTTGCTTGGCGATAATGCGCAAATCCTGCTGTGTATTTTTTGAAGTTTTGGCTATTGGTGTGGCAAGATCAGCGCCCAGATCGAACAGATCATGCTGTATGCGCGCCAGCATGTCATCGGCCTCTTCGAGGGTGTGATGACGCACCAAACCAATGGCGGCATTACACTCGTCTATGGTGCCAATAGCTTCCATGCGCATGCTGTGTTTTGCCACACGCGCACCCCCCACCAGCGAAGTTTCGCCTTTATCGCCGCCACGGGTATAGATTTTGGTAAGTGAAACCAAAGCTATTTCCCCTGACACATGGCTAATAGCAGCAGCACGCCAATGGCGAGGCCTTGCAGCACAACGCGCAAGCGCATGAGTTTATTGCCATATTTTTCATTAAATTCGCCGCCCACCAGCATTGCAGCAATGCCTGTGAACAGCACAACAGCCACGCTGAGCATAAGAACGATTAAGAGAATAAAACCAAAGGACACAGAACATTCCACAGCTGATTACATTATCAGCCCTATTTATGCGCTGTTTTAACCTGCAATGCAAGCGCTGTGGTTAGCCTCGGCTTATTAGCGAGAAGCTCCTTTGCGCTCTGCTGCAGGAGTTGGAGGTGTAGCAGATGCACCACTCCTTGATGTTGATGAGGGGTCAGCAGTAACACCAGCTCGCTTTGCAACAGATGCCGCCTTTCTAGCAGCAGCACTTGCAGAAGGTTCTAACCCCGCATCAGAGGGCGATGGCTGGTTGTTGGCAGTTTGAGCAGCAGAGTTAGGTCTTTTATAGTCAGGGTCTCCCGTCAATTTTTCAACATAGTCATGGTGATTCCCAACAACTTCTTGCAAATAGTCTGTAATAGCATCTGCAACTTTATCATGCATACGCAGCAACTTACCTTTAATGCCTTTTTCCTGAGAGGAAACTACTGAGCCAGCAGCATCGGGAGTCGTATTAGTGCCGGTTGCTGGTTTCTCGTCAGTATAATTCATAATATTAGTCCTTAAATTTCATCTAACTTGCCCCTTAAGGTGGTTTATCCTGATTTGTAAATATAGTGAGGT
>JAKUPQ010000134.1 GCA_022450665.1 Alphaproteobacteria bacterium
TTACTGCTTCTACGAATTCCCATGTATATTTGAGCTTACGTTTAGGGTTGGTTGATGTGCTTAGCCAAACAGAATTACCGGCATCAGTTACTCCTGTCATAGCTCCTGTATTGACCGAATGGGCGGTATCAATACTGCCATCGCCAAGAGTAACGTCAGCCAAAAAGCGTTTGTAGCGCTTAATAAGTGTCGCTTTAAGGAGGGGGGAGGGAAATTTCATAAAAATTACAATTGAATATTTTTGTTTGATGATAAAGGATACGTGTTATCTCGGATTACGTCCTCATTCGTCAAGGAAAAACCTATGTCTGACAACGCCTCAACCGAAAATCCAAGTGCGGCAATTTTAATTATTGGTAATGAAATTTTATCAGGTCGCACAAAAGACTTAAACTTGCCGTGGCTGGGCGAGCAGCTTTCGTCTATGGGTATACGGCTTAGCGAGGCGCGGGTAGTACGCGATGATGAAGCGGCGATTATCGAGGCTTTGAATATACTAAAAAGCCGTAATAAATACGTGTTTACCACAGGTGGTATTGGCCCCACCCATGACGATATAACTTCGGCATGCATTGCAAAGGCATTCAATATCGAGTTGCACCGTCATCCAGATGCCTTGGCGGCTTTGCTTGCGCATTATAAACCCGAAGATGTAAACGAGGCACGGCTGAAAATGGCCGATGTGCCGCAAGGGGCGGTGTTGGTTGCTAATCCGGTGAGTGCTGCCCCGGGTTATCGTATCGAAAATGTTTATGTATTTGCGGGGGTGCCGCGCATTATGCAGGCGATGTTTGATAATATTCGCCATGAACTGGTTGGCGGCGCGCCTATTAAAAGTCGTACTATTACGGTGTTTCTTACAGAAGGCGCGGTTGCTGACAAATTAACCCAGGTGCAAAACGCCAATAGCTGTGTAGAAATTGGAAGTTATCCAATGATTAAGGACAGCCGGCTTGGAACTAGCCTTGTTTTGCGAAGCAGCGACGAAGCTGCGCTTGAGGTGGCTTATGCGCAAGTGGAAGCTATGATTCGTGATTTAGACGGTGAAGTGACGGCTTAAAATACGCTGCTTCACAAATCAGAAGCGGAAGCGTACTCCGGCTTCTACGCTGTGAATATCATTTTCAATAATGGTTTTGCCGCCGAATCCATCGTCAAATTCAGGGTCATCGGTGGTGAAATAACGATAGCCCAGATGCCATTGTGTCAAAGAGCGTGGATCTTCTTCGAAGCTTAGTCCAACCATAGCTTGCCATGCGGCTACGGTGTCTTCATCGTCACCAACCATAGGAGCTACCGGATCGCTTTGCAACTGCACATCTGCTGTACCAATGCCGCCGCCAATGTATGGCGTAAACATAGTGTTTGTTGGTATTTTCCAATAGGCATTCAGCATATATGCAGTGACATCAAAATCGCGCTCGCCTTCCGACGCAATCATTAGCGGAAAGAAGAAATCTATGCGGTTATTATCAATTTTTTGCCAATAGCGGGAAATCTCTGCTTCAAAGCTCAATCCGCCCAATGGCTGGAAAAATGCGCGGGGCATATTTACGCCTACTGAGGCGCCGAGGGCAAAGCCTGGGTCATAATCGGTTTCTGGTAGTGGGGATGTTCCGAGGTCGGATCCGCGCAGTGTGTTGATAGAGCCACGCATACCTACATACCATGTGGGAAAGTAGTCTGCAGTGCTTTTACCAGTATATTGTGCTTGAGCATCGTTTGTGGGGGCGGCAACGCTGCCTATAAAAGTAGCGGTAGCAAGGGCAATGGTAGCAAAGCTACGTATGAATAAGCGCATAATATTCTCCCAAACAAAGCTCACAATATTTTTACTAGGTCGCTTTATATACACTAAATAGCGCAGAAAGCAAAATGGAATGCGCACAGGCATTCCATTTTGCAGTTAATCAATATAGCATCGCATTTTAGAAGCGGAAACGTGCCGTAGCTTCAATGCTGTGGCTGTCATATTCATATTCGGTATTGATACCGCCATTGTTTATATCGGCATCGCTTGCGCCAAGATAGCGATAGCGCACACCCCAAAGGGTCATTGGCATAATGGTAGGAGCGTATTCCAAACCGGCCATTAACTGCCATGCAAATGTACTATCGTCTTCGCCGCCAACGTCAAGGCTGGTCATACCAACACCACCGCCCACATACGGATTCCAGCGGTTATCTGTTTTGAAATCGACCAACATATTTAACATTGTGGTGTGAGATTCAAAATCGCTACCACCAGCAGCAGAGTTATCGTTGTTACGGTAGCTATATTCCAGCTCGTAACGGGTCATATCAAAAAATGGCACTTGTGTTGGAGGTACATAGCCCAAAGATGCACCAATGATTCCGCCGCCATCGGTATTCACTTCGGTGGTTACGCCACCGGTAGTTGCATCATAGCCATCATCCATAGCCCAACCGCCATGGAGTCCAACATACCAGTTGGGCCAGCGTTTTTCGGCATGAGCGCTAGTGGCTATGAGTGATGTGGCGAGAATTGCAAGGCTTGCAGCAGCTAATTTGTTCACAGTACCCTCTCAACAGATATGAGTTATTTTATTGGTGCAGGTGCATAAATTTTGATGAAAGGCATTGCACCCGTGGAAAAATTCGTTTAATGGATTCATACACATTTTGTGTGGCCTGACAACTGTCAATTGTATTAGACCCCGTATTTAGTGGTTATATTCTAAAACAGGTGGTGCTAAAAAAGCACAGGTATCACACACGCGCACTGCCCACGTGGTGGAATTGGTAGACACTGCAGACTTAAAATCTGTTGTTCTTTTGAACGTGCCGGTTCGAGTCCGGCCGTGGGCACCAAATCATGCAAGTTGCTGATATTGCTTAAATCAGAGAATTTGCATTTTAGAACAGCGTGTTGAAGCGCCTGACTTTTAGTGTTCTCCGGTCAAAGTCCGCACTGGCAATTCATGAAAATACGACCATAATGCTGATATGAGCATTTTGTTTCTCGCTTTATTTTTTAGCTTTCCGCTTTTTTTGATGTTTTCTATATCACCGGAAGCATGGCGCTGGAAACGTACCGGACGTTTACTGCTGGCCATAATGTGTGGGTATCTTTTTGTTAATTTAGCTCTGCACATGCAGCAGCACGAGCAGTATGCGGATTATGAAGCCTGCCTTGAATCACTGGCTCATCTGCCCAAACAGCCGGAGCGTCATGCTGCCTGTGCGCACCATGTAAATATTGCCGATGGCGCCAGCAATGTGTTTTTACTTTATTTAGGGTGGCTGCCTGCCCTGATGATAGCAGGATGGTGGAAACTGCTTTGGCGTAGGCAACACCGCAACAAAATGATCTCCCTACGCAAGGGGTTGGGGGATGATAGGATTGCGAATCTTATCATCAGCCTGTCGTACTATATGACGCTATTGCTACTGGTTATCGTCATTCT
>JAKUPQ010000135.1 GCA_022450665.1 Alphaproteobacteria bacterium
GCGGGTTATAAATCATATGCTTATAATAAATAGGCAACAACTGCTTGGTGACCGCATTGGTGAGTGGAGCCAATCGCCGCCCTCCTCCACCTGCCAGAACAATGCCTTTCATTATGCGACCCCTTTTTTCTGTGTAACGGCTTCACACCAATGTTGATTATCGAGATACCATTGAATAGTGGCGCGAATACCCTGCTCGAAATTATATTTACGGGTAAAGCCCAGTGTGTCTTGTGCCTTCGTGTCATCAATCGCATAGCGCCGATCATGGCCTGGGCGATCTGGCACAAATGCAATAAGTGCCTCATATTTCTGTCCGTTCGGGCGCGGCTGAAGCTCATCGAGAATTGAGCATATGGTTTTTACCACATCGTTATTATTCTTTTCTGCATTGCCACCAAAACAATAGGTCTGTCCTGGGGTACCTTTTTCTAACGCAAGCATCACACCGGCATTGTGATCTTCCACATGAATCCAGTCGCGAATATTCTTGCCATCACCATAAATGGGCAACGATTTGCCTTCTAAAGCACGACGAATCATATGGGGTATAAGTTTTTCGGGAAATTGACGTGGGCCATAATTATTGGTGCAATTGGTAACAATAGTAGGCAAGCCATAGGTTTTATACCATGCACGCGCCAAGTGATCTCCGGCCGCTTTAGTGGCAGAATATGGGGAGTTTGGCTTCATTGCCGTGGTTTCACTGAATTTTCCGGTTTCGCCGAGCGAGCCATATACTTCATCGGTTGAAATTTGCACGAAACGAAATGCCTCGCGCTTTTCATTATCCAGATTATTCCAATACTCCCGCGCCGCTTCTAATAAAGTGTAGCAACCAATAATATTCGTATCCACAAATGCGGATGGCTTGGAGATAGAATTATCTACATGCGATTCGGCAGCAAAATTCACTATTGCTGAGGGCTGATGTTCGTTTAGCAGATTGCTAACAAAAACTCTGTCGCAGATATCACCCACCACCAATTCACTGCTTCCACCCGCACTGGAAGGTTGAATCCACTCAATATTCTCTCGATGACCAGCATAGGTTAGCGCATCCAGCACCACTACGTGATAGCCTTTTTCAACTGCATTTGCTACGAAGCAACTGCCTATAAATCCCGCGCCGCCTGTTACGATAATGGTTGCAACCATGAAATGCTCCTAGATGACTAAATAACAATTATTGTTGGAATGTATACCCGACAGAAATAAGAAACTCAAACATATTGCCGCCTGGGTAATCTGATGGCACAGGCGGCACAGGGTTTGCTGCACGCACCATATCTGCTGCTGCTGCATCCACAATTGGCACGCCGGTAGCCTTATCCAAGCTGAAATGATGTATATTTCCCATACGGTCTATGCGAAGACGAATAACAACATTGCCTTTCATGCCCGGCTGTACTGCGCGGTTCATGATGGCGTTATGCCGGTTAATCCACATCGAAATCAACTGCGTATAGCGCTGCATAACGTTGGCTTCTGGGTCCACCGTATTGCCTAACGCTGAGCCACGGCCTGCTCCTCGCGCATCGCCACTGCGCCGCACATATTGCGTTGGTTTGGCATTAGACGATAAAGGCGAAGCCGTGACATTACCATTATTTCTAAAATTTCTGGATCGGTTCGCACGACTTTTATTTAATGCAGCCGAATTGGTAGGCGTTGAATTTTTCTGGGTTTGAGTGCGCTTAGTTTTATCAGGCACTGTTTTTACTGGCGCAGGGTCTTGGCTACGCGCATTTTCCCGTGGAGGCGGCGATGGCTGTGGATCACTCGACACATTAGCCTGTTCCGAAGCTTTATCATCAGGCATAGCAATACTTGTCATTGCCGATAAATCGCCCGAGCCGAGTTTGATATTCAGCACATGTACTGGCACTTGCGTAACCTTTAGCCCCGGAGACAATATCCATGCCACGCCCAGCACTAAATGCACCGCCAGCGCCACCATAACCATGGCAACAAAATGACTGCGATTTAGATACATGCTACCTGTCATAACCGTTATAATATCCCTAAAGTGGCGATTGTGTAACCAATGACACGTTTTGACCACCCGCTGCTTTTACTTCATCCATCACTGCAATCAAGCTATTGGCATGTATTTGCGCATCTGACTTGATGGTTATAATTTTCCCCGGATAATCTTTTAGCGCTTCTTTCAGTATCGGAACAATATCCGTTAGTTGCACTAATTGATCATCGATAATAATTTCGTCATAGCGACCTAACACAATAACGATATGCCCTTCGTCGAGAATTTTGCCGCTTTCAGCCATGGGAGGATCAATAGGCACGATTTCTATTTTCTGGATGGTTCCGGCAACCAGAAAGAATATTAGTAATAAAAAAACCACATTGATCAGCGGCACAATGCTGATTTCACGTTTTACTTTTCCGGTACGGCCAATATTTGGCAGGGCATTATGCATCATTACCGCGTCTCCTCTATGGGTTGAGGATTGGCGATAGAGGTAATGGCAGGGCCGCCACTTTTCCATTGTGCAACCGATACATTGCGCCCGCCCATTAAATATACGTCATCCATAATTGAAACCAGTCGCTGCACCGAAACTTTTTTGCCTGTAAGCAGTAAAATTCCGCGATCAGGGTCTTTAAACAGCAAGAGGCGTAGCTGAGCCTTTAAATCCGGCATGATCATCTCTTTGCTATCCAAGAACATACGGTGATCATCGTGAATGAATACGCGAATAGATTTTTGTGGTGTTTCTTTCACCTCCTGCCCCGAAGGAAATGAAAGCTCCATAGATTCGGTTTTAACAAAACTCGTAGACAGCATAAAAAAGATAATCAGCAAAAACACCACATCGATCAGCGGTGTAAGACCAATCTGGCGGGGCTTTTTTGTGGTGCGCTCAAACTGCATTTCGGCAATCGCCTTATATTATATTGTGCTTACATGCCATAGCGTGGATTGAGTAGCTGAAGCGTATTTTTCTCTTTTGGTGCCAAAGACTTCGCTTCGGTTTCCTTAGACATAGTCTCAACCATTTTTGCCATTTCCTGCTTAGAGCGCTCAATTTCTTCTTCTTTAGCACGCGCTGCTTTTTGTTCTGCCTCAGTCATTTTCTTGCGAATTTCCTCAGCCTGCAGTTCATCATTCATGGTAAGAATCCGCACAGCTAAATCGAGCATGGTAGCGCGTGTACGCTCAACTACACTGTCGATCATATAATGCGCTCCCAAAGCCAGAATACCAACCACAAGACCACCAACCGTTGTAAGCAATGCTTCCCAGATACCGCCAGCGAGCAAAGAGGGATCCACCCGCGATCCGGCTTCTTCAAGTTTTGAAAAGGCCTTAACCATACCGGCAACCGTACCCAACAAACCCAAAAGCGGGCTGATATTGGCCACCATTTCTAAACCACGAAGATGCTGCTCTA
>JAKUPQ010000136.1 GCA_022450665.1 Alphaproteobacteria bacterium
AGCAACGCCCATGTGGATGCAAATTTTGTGCTGACTGGCAGCGGCAAAATCATTGAAATTCAAGGCACCGCCGAAGAAAAACCCTTCAGCGAAGAAGAGTTTATGCAGCTTATGGCGCTGGCAAAAAAAGGCGTGGCCGAACTTTCCGCAATTCAGAAAAACGCATTACGACAGGCAACCGCCGCATGAAAATGCCCACCTTACTCAGCTCCAACAGCCCTTTAGTAATTGCCACTCATAATGCTGGTAAAGTGCAGGAAATTGCCGCGCTTCTAGCCCCGTTTAAACTGCAAATTTCTTCGGCAGCCGAGCATAACTTGCCCGAGCCAGAAGAAAACGGCACCAGCTTTGCGGCAAATTCTGAAATTAAGGCACGTGCGGCTGCTATTGCCACCAACCTGCCTGCCCTTGCCGATGATTCTGGCCTCGTTGTGGTAGCGTTGGATGGCGCACCGGGCATATATTCAGCGCGTTGGGCGGGGGAAGCTAAAGATTTTACACTGGCTATGGCCAAAGTGGAGCAAGAACTCGCCGCACAGAATGTTGCGCCGGATGCATGGAATGCCTATTTTATCTGTGATTTATGTTTATGCATGCCCGATGGTCAGATACGGCATTTTGAAGGGCGGGTTGATGGCATGCTGCAATTTCCACCCCGTGGCAATCAGGGGTTTGGCTATGATCCCATTTTTCTACCCGAATCACACCCCCGTACATTTGGCGAGATGCACGCTGCAGAAAAGCAGGCGATCAGCCATCGCAGCCGCGCCTTTGCCAAATTAGTGCAGGCGTTACATGCATAGCTGATAGCAGATTGCCGTTGCGCAAACCGCGATTCCTTTTATAATCTATTCCACGATAGGGGAAATATTGCGCCGGACAGACTTTCCCACCTTTGTCCTCCGGTTGATACATCAATGCGCGATTTCTGCGCATATTTTGCTTTTTTATAATTTCAGGAGCGACCCATGAAAAAATTTCTTACTGTATTTTTCCTATCCACCTTGCTTAGCGGTGCGGCATTTGCCAATCACCACGAAGGCGGCCATGCGGATGCAGATGTGATGGTTGAAGGCGACGTTATGGTTGAAGATGCGCATACCATTCATACCGATACGGATGCCGATGTAGATGCGCATACTCATGGCGAAACCGACCACGAAGACCATGGCGATGATCACCATGGTGACGGGCATCATGACGAAGTGACCGAATAGGCACTTTTATGACTTCATTACAAAAAAAGGCTGCTTACCGTGCAGCCTTTTTTTTAGCCACATGATGTAATATACTCACCCATTCAATGCACCATTAAGAGGGCACATTATGAATAATTTATTGAGCTTAGTCGCCGTAGGCGCCATGTTTACAGGGTCGGTTATGGCCGACAGCAGCCAAAGCCTAGAGCAGCAAAAAATGGAAATTCAGATGCAAACCGAGCTGAATACCCGTGCTGCAATAGAAGGCACCATGCCTGAATCTGCAAAAGAAAAACTGAATCATGATACACAGCATGCTAATGAGCCAGAGCTAGTACGCGACATTGTAGGCATGCCTTATGATGATAAGCCCAGCGGTGTTAGCACAACGCATGTTATTGACATTGAGCGTGATGAAACACGCCCAGATACCCAAACTATACGTACGGATTATCCAACCGATCTGGAAACTCTGGAAAACGCGCAAAACTCACGCTAAGAAAATGATAGACAGCGAGGTAGAATAGGCACGACCTGTTTGCTTCCGCATCATATAAACAAAGGGCTGCTTATATCTGGCAGCCCTTTGTTTGTTTTGCTATGTAGCTAAAAATTATCAACCGCCAACTAATGAAGTCACCAACATACCAAGTGCAATATAAACCGTGCCTTGCACTGCCCCCAGGGCAATATTGCGTTGATTAATCACTTCGTCATTCACATCCATTCCAAACAGGATAAACCGCGTAGCCAGCCATGACAATATGGTCAGGCCAATCACAAATAACAGCGACACCATCACCCATTCCAGCAACAGGCTGTTTACGGAGAATAGCTCGTATACCATGATATTTGATGCTGCGGTGATAGCAAATGCAATACCAATACGACGGCCAGAAAGCCGCAAGGCAAGGGCAGTATTGCCACCATGAATTTCATCTTGCAACGTGCGGTCATCCACCCCATGCATGGTAAACAAGCGCACATGCACCATGGCAATCACCGTAAGCAGCACCTGCGACACAGCATATAGCTTAAGCAAATCTACCACACTGGCGATTGAAGTCGTGTCGGTAGGTGTCCACACCATAACCGCACGTACTACCAGCGCCGCCGCGATCACGTTACCTGCATCAATAATAGCCGCTGCCGAATTTCCCTTAACAATCTCATCGCGCATAGAAATACGTGGCAGTGCAATTCGGTCAAAAATCACGCGGGTAAGCACCATCAGCGCAATTCCCACAATGCCATATACGGCGACCGCAATGCCGACTTCAAAAAGATCCATTGTCCAGCTATTAGGAATAACGCCGCTAAGTACCAACGTAACCCCAAACACCACACCCGCAAGCGAGATACCGAATGCGCCATTATCTTTTTGTGAAAGTTCATAGGATGCATCTACATGCGAAATTGCGCCCGAGAAGAAGCGTAATGATGCAAAAAGCGCGATTATAATGGCAAGACACAACAGCATGGTAGGGTTATAGCTGTGATCCCAATATGAGTGGCCAATTTCGGTGTCCATAAACATTCTGCCTATCTACAAACGTGTTAAATTATTAGGTTAATGCATTTGTAGTGCCTGTCACAACTTGCGTCAAGCAGTGGCCGTAAAATCCGTGTATGGAATGTGTTATCTGGCAATAAAATCGGTTAAAAGCTGCGCAAGCTCCTGCGGGCGCTCCAATGGAATCATATGACCAGTATCCTTTATGAAATGCAGTTGGCAATATGCAATTCGCTGCTGCATCTGATGTAACGAATCCGGCTGAATAATCGCATCCTGTGTTGCGCCAATTAATTGCGTTTGCGTGCGCAATTGTGGCAAGTCTTCCAAAAACGAGCTACGAAGACTAACGGATTGTATTTGCTGAATAAGCGTGTGCTTGCCTAATCGAGCGTCCATTTCTCTTACCACGCCCGCCACCTGCGGGGCATCAAGCCTATCGGAATGTACAAATTGCGCCAGACGATGCCGTGAAATTCCTTTATAACGGCCCTGCTCCAACATTGGTAAATGCCGTAGGCGACGTTCACGCTCTAGGGGCGGCAACCCGAAGGCCGAGGCACCTACCATGGTGAGGCTGGCAATATTCTGTGGATGTTCCAGCGCGTATTCCAGCGCCAGATAACCACCCATAGAAAACGCAACAACATGCGTTTTTTCCTGTGC
>JAKUPQ010000137.1 GCA_022450665.1 Alphaproteobacteria bacterium
GTAAATTCCCATGTGGAGCCTATTCCGCTGCCCGTTTGTGTCAGGGACACATTGAGGTTAGCGTCTGTTTTCGACTGGATAGCACAACTGTCATATTCAAAATAAATGATGAGTCCATCTGCACGTTCAAGCATTACTTCAGTTGAAGAATGAATATTTACATAGCGGTCATAGGTTGTGCGCCAACGGGAATCCACCATGGATGGCACAGATGACGGTGCTGCAGAGCTGTTATAATAACGTGTAAATTCGAGTATATTTGTGCCTGAGGAATGGTAATCGTTGATTTGCTCGTAATGATTACCGCTGCCCAAACTGATGGGGTCTGTGCCGCCTGTGCGCTGGCCTTGGTATGTGCAGTTCGGGTCACCGAGTCCCTTGCCAATAGCATTGCGAGTCGTAATAGAGCCAGTGTTAGCAGTGCAGCTTGGAGTGGTTGTAGACCAAGAGCCACTAAGGATTTCTCCGCTTCCGGATAATGTGAGTGTTCCAGATTTAATACACCAGGTCAACGCTCCACTCTGGGCTACAATAGCGCTTTCCGAGAAACTGATCTGGCTTCCTGTAACGGTTCCTGTAAGAGACATTTGCGCCCAGTCTCCGGCAGAGGTCATGATATAAGACGTGCCAGTAACACTACCTGCGGTTTCCACAAAGTTGTTCAAGCTAAAGTCATACGTTGTATAAGGCCCGCCGGGTTGTGTGAGCTTACCAGACCACGTTCCATTAAAGCTGCTTGCATAAGACGGGGTTACTATGACTGAAAGCAGCATGACAACGAAGAGGGAGAGCCATTTTTTGTTATTATTCTTAGGCATTTTTACACCCTCAGGTTGTTTTTATAATTACACCGAACGTACTTGCAAATTTATATTACTGCAACTGAAAGTTTAATTTAAAAGCCATTTCTTGTGAAATATGCGTATCATGGGCATAAAACTTGGGTGTATGCAGAGGGAGCAACTGCTTGCTGAGCGGTGTATTTAAATCACCTTCAGGTTGTTTCAGGTGGGATGTGAAATTTGAGAAATTTTCCTCTTAATTAGTTTTATATATGCTTATCTTCGATTAAGCGCACTTTATTTAGAAAGTGATCTTAGACATATCAAAGGCCTCAAATACTTTGTTGGCTACGTAAGATTTAACATTTCATACAAAGAACATAGAATTAAACCCGCTAGGATCCCACGCGACATTATTCTTAAACAATGCCTATTTTATGCCACCGCTAATGACATGATGGGTAAAAAATACTGTTGACCACTAAGGTAGTTAGCTTTCACACCGGAAAACTTGCATAACCCCCATCTTCGCAAAATTAATATTTGCGGCACTATAGCACAACTTTTGTGTGTACCCCTGCAATTAGCCCGCTGTCTGCGTGTATTGTGTGCGATGGTGGGATATTGTCGCAAGCGTACGCCAACTGCGCCTGTAAAACGGTTGGATTGCCCGAAGCAATTGTATAACCGTTCTTGCCTTCAGAAAGAGGCATTATGCTATTATGCCCTCTAACATTTCCTCCGCTTATGGTTTGGCCAATTTTATCGTGCCTAATCTTGCTGGGTTGTACTATGCAGTAAGCCCCCAAAACATAATACGTTTATGGGGGCTTACTGCAAAATATATATTGATTAGAAAACCTACACCATCATGCTGGCACCGCCTGAGCATCATGCGCAACCTGAGGAGACTCTTCATTGATGCGCGCCACCGCTGCTTGCAACGCTTTAAGGCGCGTTGTGTACCACTGCTCTTTAGGAACAATTTTATGTACATCAAGTCCTTCCAGAATTTGTGCTACCCTATTATTAGCACCTGAAATAAACAACCAACGGTTAGAGTCTTCAACATCTGCCGCGATAGTTTCCACCGCTTTGACAGCTGAAACATCCAGAAAAGGCACCTGACTAAAATCAAGAATAACTATGCCATGATTTTCTGATTTCACGCGGACATGATGCCCCAAATCAGCTGCCGCACCAAAACTTAATGGGCCGGAAAAATCAAACATGGTAATGCGCTTGCCTGCATCTTTCAGCAAACGAATTTCTTCCGGATCGCTAAGCATGTCAACATCAGTATGAATGGATGCAAGCTGTATGTCTGCCATTTGCTTTACAAAGGCCAGTGCTGCAAGCACCATACCAGCTGCTACGGCAGTGATCAAATCTACAAACACTGTCAACCCAAGAACCAACACCATCAGCATAAGATCCCAACGTGGTCCTTTATGGGCACGTGTCAGGTATTTCCAATCGATAATATCGTAGCCAACCTTTACAAGGATTCCTGCAAGCACTGCATGAGGAATTTGTTCTGCCAACGGACTCAACACCAGCACAACAGCCAAAAGCAAAAGCGAATGCGTCATTCCGGAAATTTTTGTCAGGCCACCTGTGCGAATATTGATTACGGTACGCATAGTAGCACCTGCACCTGGAACACCACCCACAAACCCAGCAAGAGCATTACCAATCCCCTGCCCGATCAATTCTTTATTAGAATCGTGACGCGTGCGACTCATGTTGTCCGCCACCAGCGAGGTAAGCAAACTGTCGATTCCACCCAGCAAAGCCAGCAGGATTGCTGCTTCCACTACCAAAAACAATGCATCACCGCTTAGGGTGGGCATGACAAGCGAAGGCAGACCAGTAGGAATATTTCCCAAAATGGGCGCGCCTGGTACCACCACACATAGCACTGTACCAATAATTAGCGCTGCCAACGGAGCAGGAAGCAATTTACCCCAGCGTTTCGGCCAAAAGAAGACAACCGCTAGGGTGAGAAGGCCAAGCCCTAATGCGATTATATTAGGATTGAATATCGCTGAAGGTATGGAGCGTAAAGCAGCAATCGTGCCGGTTCCATCAGGCTCCGATCCGAAAAGGCGCGGCAATTGTAAGGCAATAATAATACAGCCAATGCCACTCATAAATCCTGAAACTACCGGATAAGGTACAAGGCGAATATA
>JAKUPQ010000138.1 GCA_022450665.1 Alphaproteobacteria bacterium
TTTTTGCAGGTCCTTCTGGTCACGATGTGGAGGAAAATTTGAAAGCTTGAAGGTTGAACCTCGTTTAATAGTCCCGCTATCTGGTTCTAACTCTCCGGCAATAATTTTGAGCAGGGTAGATTTACCCGCGCCATTTTTCCCTATGATGCCAATTTTATCGCCACGCATCATCCTGCTGGTAAAGCCGTCTATAATGATATTGCCGTCAAAGGATTTACTGACATCATCTAATTCGGCCACCAATTTTGATGCATCAGCATTTTTGAGTGGCGGCAATTGCACGTTGTTTCCTGCCTGTGCTAATTGTGAGCGCTCTTGCCCTAAAGTTTCGCGTAGCTTTTTAAGGTCACCCATACGCCGCATGTTGCGTTTTCGCCGCGCCGTTACGCCACGTTCGCGCCAATGCTCTTCTTCTAACAATTTACGGCCAAGCTTTTGCACTCTCGCCGCCTCTTCTTCCATAATCTTTTCAGACCACGCTTCAAAATCGGCATAGCCTTTATTATGAGTACGCATGGTGCCTTGGTGTATCCACAAAGTACGGTTGGAAGTATTTTCTAGAAACAACCGGTCGTGGCTAATAATGACGACTCCGCAACGCGCATTGCGTAAATAGCCTTCCAACCAGCCAATCGCCCCTATGTCCAAATGGTTAGTTGGCTCGTCTAACAATAAAACATCTGGATCCGCTATCAACGCCCGGGCTAAAGCAGCCCTGCGTTTTTGTCCACCGGATAATTGATCCATCACACCTTCACCAGAAATTTCAAGGGGCTGCAACACTTGATCAACACGGTAATATTGATGTTCGCCCTGATTCTCTGAGGGAAGAAGTGACTGCACATATTCATAAACAGTTTGCCCTGGCACATCGTCCATATTTTGTGGCAAATAGCCAATGGTGACACCTTGCTGCACAAAACGCTCACCACTATCGGCTTCGCGTTCGCCCACAATCAGCCGGAACAACGTGGATTTACCACAGCCATTTCGCCCTACCAAGCAATGCCTGTCGCCTGCGAATATAGAAAATGATACATTTTCAAACAGAGCTTCATCACCATAACGCACTGCCGCTTCGCGTATTGTCAGCAGAGGCTGCACCATCATAAATCCTTTTTTAAAATATTTGCGCACTATACCCATAATTGGGGAAAATACAATTCTGTCACATAGTATGGTGACAAAAATTATACAGGGGCATATTTTTAAAAAGCGGCTTTATAAATTATCTGGCACTGTCGGGCATTGGATTGAGTGATATAGCGATAATCTTCTAAATTTCCGTTGGTCGAATATTCTAAGCAGGCATCGTCTATACTCGGCAAGCTGGTAGTAGTATAAGCAACACTGCCAAGCCATGTAAGCTGTGTGGGAGAGCCATAAGGCGCAGAGTTATCATATTCAAAAACACGGGGCAATCTTCCCAACCCCGGCACCGTACCACTTCCGCCGCCATCATCATAATTGCCGACTGCGCGTATCCTGCCTGTTAGCGGGTGTCCGTCATCCAGTTTCTGATCCAAGCTGCGCGCTTCATAGGCGGTTAGGCAGTTTTCAGTGACAAAAGAGTCATCAGTTCCCGGGTTTGGAGAATCCACCACTCCAATTTGAAAATAGTTACCTTTGAGTGGTGTACCAAATAAGCCATCGGCATTCACACCATTTAAATTAGCCACGGCAACACCGCATACTCCCAGCTTAGATAAGGGAAAGCCCTCTCCCATTTTTGCAGTAGTGTCGTAATGACCTTTGATTAATTCGGAGGCGGTCAAATGATACCAAAATTGCGCAAGCTCACCGGAAAATTCATCCGCATCAGCTTTTGTCGCATAAGCGGAACTCTTATCACCATCGGTCAATATATGATCCAGATTACCATTTTGCAGTCCTGTCCATGTTGCAGTATCAAAAAGCGACATCGCTTTATTGGTATCTCCAGGCAGAGAGTTAAACCGCGCACGAAAGGCAGTGGCCGCCGCATTTATTTCTTCTAGCTGTCGGGAGGCGCTACGCACTTCGGCAGAGGTAATCATATCTTTACCCACCAGAACAGCACCGACCAAAAGGCCAATAATCATCAGAACCAGCGCCATCTCAACCAAGGTGAAACCTAAAGTCGATATTTTTTTCATTTTTTATATCCGCAATGCTAATGTACTTTTGTATAGCAAGCACTAAATGCGTTTATAAATCAACGAAAAATCATAGAAATGTGTAATATAATCCACCATAAATTAATCCGGCGATCAGGCTGGAGCAAGGCACCGTTACCACCCACGCGGCCAAAATAGACAACAAATGCTTGCGGCGCACAAGCTTACGCTTAATCATCTGATGTTCATATTCTTTTTTGCTTTTGCCATTTTTTCGGCGCTTACGGCGCACATGCAAATCGCGCCACTCTCTAAATAAGCCAACACCAAAAATACTGCCTACAGCAATATGCGTAGAACTCACTGGCAATCCAAGACCTGTTGCAATAATCACAGTAATCGCGGCTGACAATGCCACGCAATAGGCGCGCACCTGATTAAGCTTGGTAATGCTTTGTCCGACAGTATTGACAATTTTGCTACCAAATAGCAGTAGCCCTAACGAAATACCTACGGCACCTACCAGCATCACCCATTTTGGAATACCTACGGCAGTGGCTGCAATGCCCTCGCCACTATGTTCCAACATGCTAACAATAGCCGCCAATGGCCCAACAGCATTCGCCACATCATTTGCGCCATGGGCAAAGGATAATAACGCAGCAGAGCCAATAAGCGGATAAGTAAACAACTTATTCACATCGCGTTTGCTGTTCGTCAGCTTGGCAGATTTGCGTGTAATTGAGCCGCGTACAGCTAATGGACTGAGAATTAGCACCAAGAAACCCACTGCCATTACATATTCAGGCTCAAGTGCATATATATTTTTAAGCCCCTTCATCATCAAAT
>JAKUPQ010000139.1 GCA_022450665.1 Alphaproteobacteria bacterium
AAATGGGCGTTTTTCGCGGGTTTCTATTGAAAAAAAACGTAACCTATCTTACATATACAGTACATAATGAATTATAAAAAACCTTTTCGCTTAGATTTTAAGGAGTAACCACATGAATCCTATTCGTAATCAACAATATGCCGGTTCGCAGACCGATACCTATGATGAGGGTTTGCGCACGTATATGCTGGGTGTATACAACTATATGACGGCAGCGCTAGCGCTTACAGGCTTTGTGGCGTATCTGGGTGCGAATGTTCCGGCGATTTTGTCGCTATTATATAAATTTGAACCAACCACTGGTATGGCAACCCCAAACATTTTGGCGTATATCGTAATGTTTGCGCCTCTAGGTATGGTGTTTTTTCTCAGTGCGCGTCTTCATAAATTGAGCGCCCAAACCGCGAAAATAGTGTTTTTCCTTTTTGCAAGCTTAATGGGATTGTCACTCACGCATGTTTTCCTGCTTTATACCGGAGAAAGCGTGTTCAGCGTATTTCTTATTACTTCCGCCTCGTTTGGTGCATTGAGCCTCTATGGCTACAGCACCAAAAAAGATCTATCCGCCATGGGTAGCTTCTTGATTATGGGTGTGTTTGGTATTCTTATTGCCAGTATCGCTAATATTTTCATTGGTAGTTCAGGGCTTTTTTGGGTAATTAATGTATTGGGTGTGCTGATTTTTGCAGGACTTACTGCATACGATACTCAGGCCATTCGCCGCAGCTACTATGAAGTTGCAGGCAACGCAGAATTAGCTGCGCGTATGTCTATCATGGGTGCGTTGCGCTTATACCTTGATTTCATCAACATGTTCATCTTCTTGCTACATTTCTTAGGTGAGCGTCGCTGATAGCCTTTAATTCAACAAAAAAGCCCCGCCCTTTCAGGCGGGGCTTTTTTTATTGTATTTGCTGAATATTTACGATTTCTTGCCGTGAAACCTCTGGATATTAATAATATCTTAGGTTATAATCATTCTAAAGTGCGCGCTCAGTAATCAGAATTATTATGTAAGGTATATTCTGTGCAAACGGGGAATAACACTAGCAATTCATTATATACAGCTTTGCCCAATGCATCCGTATATCAACAGGTGCAGGATTTGCGCCGTATAGATGGCCAATTGCGCAGTGAAGCGCAGACCTTGCAGGCCCGCGCCAATGCCGAAGGCAAGTCTGTTTCCACACAAATTGAATATACCCGAGGGCCGGATGGCCGCAACTATGTGAAGGCTATCACTGTCACCCGCAGCGCAACTACGGTGCTTGGCGGTGCGCAAACCCAACCAGAAGATGCGCGGACGTCCGTACAAACCTTTTTTCAGTCATTGCCACAAAGCATGGAGGATATTCGCCCCGCGCAATTGCCTCTCACGCCCGCTGCAATGGCGCAGGGATTTGCCAATTCAACGCCAGATAATGAAACTGCAATCATTAAAGAGCTGCAGCGAGTTGATGCTGAAGTGCGCTTGCATGAGGCGCTGCATTATCGTGCCGCAAGCGGTATAGCGGCAGGTATTGCCGATTTAGAATATATGCAAGGTCCTGATGGGCAATATTATGCTGTATCCGGCAATGTTGATATTCAAACTACTGCCACTGCTAACCCCGAAAAAGTGGCCGCAGATGCAGCGTTGCTTGCCACAGCCGCCAATGCCCCAGGCAATGCTTCGGCACAGGATATGGGCGTAGCTAAAAATGCAGCATTCAACGCAGCAACGCGTTATGAGCAAGCGATGACAGGTGCAGAACCTTCAGGCACAGAATACAATATGGTGGCATAAGCGCAAATCTTGCACATTCTCTACGTTCTCACTTTACTTTTTTGTGGCTTGTTCTAGACTCACGCGCCTATGAATACACGCGACAAAACATATCCCGAAGCCCCTTTTTTGATTCATGGTGCCAACTGGCTTGGCATGATGACGCTATATCGCCGTGAATTGTGGCGATTCTTAAAAGTCTGGAATCAAACTGTTGTGGCGCCGATGATTACCACGCTTATCTGGCTGGCTATTTTAACATTAGCGCTGGGTAGTAACCGTGGTGGCGGGGTGAGTGACATTCCGTTTAACGAGTTTATTGCTCCGGGCTTGGTCATGATGTCGATCATGCAAAACTCATTTGCCAACACATCGTCATCGCTCATGCTATCGAAGATACAAGGCACTATCATTGATGTGCTGATGCCACCACTTACGGCAGATGAAATTACCGCCGCCTATATTGCCGGTGGAGTAACGCGTGGAATATTGGTAGGCAGCTCGGTTGCTTTAGCAATTAGTTTTTTCGTGCCAATAGCAATGCCGCATCCGCTTTTGGCAATATTGTATGTGCTGCTTGCCAGCATGCTTTTGGCGCTGCTGGGATTAATTGGTGGGTTATGGGCGCAAGGTTTCGATCAAATGAGCGCCATAACTAATTATATTATTACGCCGCTGTCGTTTTTATCCGGCACTTTCTATTCGGTGAATGCGCTGCCGGATGCATGGCGGGCAATATGTTTTTATAATCCCTTCTTCTATTTGATAGATGGGTTTCGCTATGCTTTCACAGGCTATCACGATGGCTCGATTGCTGTGGGAATAATGGTGATTTGCGCCATGAATATAAGTTTGTGGTTTATTATACGCAGGATGATTCAAACCGGCTGGCGACTGAAAACCTAAAGGATAGTTTTGTGATAGATCCCGTATTGCCCGTATATCGCCGCTCTGAGCTGACCATTACTCATGGCAAGGGGAGTTATTTGTTTGATGATAAAAACCGTCGCTATCTGGATTTTGCCACAGGAATCGCCGTAAATGGATTAGGACATTGCCACCCGCATTTGGTTGAAGCACTCCAAGCCCAGGTGGCGCAGC
>JAKUPQ010000140.1 GCA_022450665.1 Alphaproteobacteria bacterium
GCGAAGCCTATTTCCTTTCATGTGGCGTGGGTCATGAGCCCGGGGCAACTTTCTGGCTAATCTGGAGAGGAGGGATAAGTTTTGCAACGGCAAGCCCTAAAACAGGCTCGTACGCCCCTCCCTACTATGTGCGAAGGATTGATATTCCGGAAAAACTTAGAGGAGAAGTGAAGGCAATACAAAACATAATTGTAGAGGCTTCTGCTTTAAGCATATGGACTAAAGGAGGTATAAAATTTGACAATCCAAAAGTTGTTTTAGTTCCAGAAAATCAGTCAAGAGCAGGGGTGCGCCATGTATAACAATGCCGCTGATGTAATGACGGCCATTGGCAATGCTGCCGATGTAGATGCAGTTATCACTATTTTGAATGATGTAAACACAAATTATCCGAGTATTACACTTTCTACCAATGATTGGCGCACGATTGTGGGTCAACAATCAAAAAATTAAACTATAGAGAAAAAACATGGTTTTCGTAATTAAGCAACTCAGCAAACAAGAGCAAAAGAAATATCTTCCGCCTGAACTTTTAGAGCGTTCATTGCCACCCAGCAGAATGGTGCTTTGTGAGGAAAGTGGGAGTTACATGTATTTCTCACGAGGAATAGGAAGAGGAGAAGCCTCTGTTTATAATATCCATATTGGGGGTGAAATAGTTAAAGTGACAATTTGTGAGAAGTCTATAACTAAAGACCTTAAAGGTAATTATTATCACAATGTGAAGCATAGATTTCACCTGATTGAAGTGCCGAAACAATTATCAACCCACATTCAGGATATAAAGAAGCTGGCCAAAGCCTTTTTAGAAGCTTGGGGGTGGAACGCGAACCCAGAAAGAACGGGTGAGGTCTCTTTTGAAGGGTTGGAAACTGTAGAAATCAAAGAATACTGAAATATAAGAAAGATTGATCATGACACTTACTGTTGCACAAGCTCTTAGTCAAATTCAGGGATTAACAGGAATGAATCGTACGGTTGCAAATGTACGAGATATTGTTTCTCAGGTAGATGCCACTTTTCTAGGCGGTGACCAGTATTTCTATGGTGGAACAGCGCCGGATGGTACAAAAATGTGGCAAGATGCGGATAATGATGGCGTGGCCGATGCAGGCGAGGTGATCTCGCTGGATGTAGCGGGCATTGCCGAAATCGCGCTCACTACCACAACCTCCACCGATGCGGTGCGCGGCAACGCCATCACCTCCGAAGCCACGGTGACCTTTGCGGATACGCGCACCAGCACGATTGCCGATGTGATGCTAGAACGCAACCCCACCGACACGCAATTCACCGGAGACACCAGCATCAGCAGCGCAACCGCAGCACTCCCCGCCTTGCGCGGCTACGGCGAAGTCACCGACCTACAAGTAGCCATGACCGACGACGCCACCCTGCTGGGGCTGGTGGACGACGTGGTGGCGTTGGGGGCGAGTGCGATGCTAACAACAGGAGGAGCGTATGCCTAAATTTCTTGTTACTACTACAATTCTGCTCGTTATTGCCGTTAGCCTCATATTGTTAAACATTTCTAATTTTAGTGGCTACTGTGATGAAATAGGGCGTCCGCTAACAGAGGAGGAATTGATCAGGAGGGTCGCCGGGCCAATCTATGAAGAAAACCCATATTGTTGTGAGTTGTATAATCTACCTGATTTTGATGGGAACTTTGATAATTATTTAAGCCGGTTCTTTGGTCACTATTCCAATCGGATAGATATGTATTATAAGCAGAATGAAGCGGAAGAAGGCGCCCCTTATTATCACAAAATGGTTTTTATTAACGCATGCGGTAAGCCAATAGATACTTTTGGCATAGGTAAATCAGAGAAGCTCGCAAAAACAATCATGAAATCAATCAAAAGACGCAAAGAGGAAAAGAATAATGGCCAATGATATTAGTTAGATTTAGAAGATGTTACTATACATTCTATTACTAACCTTTTTCTATATGGGACGACAACAACTCCTGACTCGTATGAAGATAGATTGCGCACTTCCGAGCAGTACAATAATTTACCCACCCTCCATATTGAAATGGATGAATTCATGACTTCAGGAGCGGGACGTTATGCCCATGCTTCTATGGCGAGTTTTGTACAGGATTTTTTTGATACGGTAACGCCAATTTCTCTGCCTGATGGAGAATATACCAAACAAGATTTAGTGGACAATCATGGGTATACCGAAGACGATTTCATTATTTCATTCCAGCAACTCGATATTGATTCGGAAAGCGCAGACTATGCATCGCGAGTGTATATTTTTAATCATACAAGCTTTGAGATTTCAGATGATGCAGTTTTTGTTATAGAGAATGGCGGCGCTACGAAGTATGTGCAGAATATGGCTGTGCATGCATATCATGATGACTTTGATTTTATCTCAGAAGGCTTGGCACAATATGGGAATGAATATGTCCTTCAACCAGCAATAGACCCATATAATATTGGTCGAACTTTAGAAATAGAATATGAAAACAAGCAAAATGTTCCTGTTGTTGAAGAATATACAATAATGAACTTTATTTCAGATACTAATGCCGCTGCAAGTGAAAATGATGGCACGCTTATTGGTGATGCTTGGCCCGCAATGCTTGATGTGATTGATGCATTAGAGACTCAAGGTACTATTGAATATGACCATGCAAATGGAAGAATTATATACGGGTCAAATTCAAGTAGTGTAGTTGGTAATGACGAAGATGGTTATGTTGTTATAAGTGGCGAAGATGCTGATGTTCTTTATGCAGGAAATGGGTTCTCTTATCTCTACGGCGGCACCGGTGGGGATATGTTATATGGCGGCGATGCGGGGGATCAACTCTGGGGTGGTGATGGTTCTGGCCATGA
>JAKUPQ010000141.1 GCA_022450665.1 Alphaproteobacteria bacterium
TCACACCATTATTCCTGCCTCTGTCACTTAGGATGGCTAGCCCGTAATGAGTTATGGCGTGATGGGTGGTGCAACACAGCCGCAAATGCACGCGCAGATCCTCATCAATATCATCGATTTTGGCATGAACCTGCAAGAAGCTGGTGATGCCCCGCGTATACTTCATAGCGGTTCTGGTCAGCCAACCGGAGCCGAAATGACCGATGGTGGCACGATTCATCTGGAGAACGGTTTTTCTAAACACACCCGTCGCGAATTAATAAAAATGGGCCATACTCTGCAAGAAGCTGTTGGCCCGTTCGGCGGTTACCAGGCAATATGGAAAAACCATGCAGAAGACGTTTACTACGGAGCCTCAGAAAGTCGTAAGGATGGCCACGCGGCGGGTTATTAACCCCGCCGTTCCCGGTATAAGTCGATTTCATCCATAATCAGGTCACGCATTCTGTGCGTGGCCTCATACCCAAGATCAATGCCCTCATTACCGCGGTCAAACTCCATAATACCAATATGACCTAATTTGGGTTGTACTAAAATATCCGGTGGATCACCCGCCATACGGGCTTTAGTAATACGTTCCTGCATGATGTCGATAGAGCTGGACATTACACTGAACATGCCCGGCGGCTTGTGCGGATTGGCTTTAAAACGACCTTTAAAATTATCCAAATAATGCTGACTGCTGGACCAGAAGTTTTCAAAGAAGCCTGACTGATCATTTTTTATCTTTTCTTCTACCTGCTTTTTCTGCGCTTGTTCTTCTTCTGTTTGTGGCGGAATATTACGCCCGCGCTGTTCCAATACTTTTGAGTTAAGTTGCGAGTTCAAATGTACGGCAATAACAAAATCAGCACCTAACGCTCGGCATAATGATACCGGCACCGGATTAACCAAGCCGCCGTCAATCAGCCATCGTCCGTCCATTGCTTTTGGTGACAACACTCCCGGCATCGCGCAGGATGCTCGCGACGCGTCATATAGGTCACCGTTGCGCAACCAGATCTCGCGCCCACTATAAAGGTCAGTAGCAACCGCACCGTAGGTTATCGGTAAGTCTTCAATACGCTTAGCACCAAATTGATTACGAGCTTCGTTAAATACCTTTTCACCTCCGATTAGGCCGCCTTGATTAAAACCGAAGTCGAGCAGGTTCCAAACCTCCCATCGGCCCATATTGACTACCCAGTCTTCAATTTCAGCTAGTCTGCCGGAGGCGTAGCCAGCGCCAACCAACGATCCAATTGAGGTGCCGGCAACCATATTAATTCTTACACCCATTTCCTCTAGCGCTTTAATCACACCAATGTGCGACCAGCCTCGCGCTGCTCCCGATCCAAGGGCTAATGCTACTTTAACTTCAGACATGTAACTCTTCCCAATCCCCTATTAACAACGTACACTGGAATCCTCCCTTTGTAGCATAAAACAACTGATTCCTATAAGGAAACTTAGGTGATTTTTTACATTGCCCGGCAACCTATTTTTGACCGCAACACAAAACTTGTTGCCTATGAGTTGCTATTTCGGGACGGTTTAGAGAATGCATTCCCTAATATAGACCCTAATGAAGCAACCGAGCGGTTAGTGGAAAACAGTGAATTTGGTAGTGGTATAGACGCCCTTACTGCCAATAATAGAGCATTTATTAATTTTACTGAGCAGGCGATTTGCTCGCAGCTGCCTGAAGTATTGCCAAAAGCATCTATTGTGGTTGAGTTACTAGAAACAGTCGCGCCAACTGATGACGTTTATCAAGCCGTTAAAACACTTAAATTAAAAGGTTATACGCTGGCGCTGGACGACTTTGAATATGACGCTCGCTGGGCACGCTTTATGCCGTATATTGATATCATTAAGATGGATTTCAGGTTGATGTCTTTATCACAAATTGAGCAGCAAATGGCTGCCCACGCTGGCTTTAATGGTCAATACCTAGCAGAAAAAGTGGAAAGCTACGACGAGTTCCATCAGTCTATAAAATTGGGTTTTAGTTATTTTCAGGGTTATTTTTTTGCTAAACCTGAAATGATTCAACGGCGTTCGTTATCGGTATCACAAAAAGTTTATCTCGATTTGCTGGAAACAGTTACCGCTGAGTTTTATGATCCTGATAAAATTGCCACTATTGTTGAACGCGATACGGGTGTGTCCTATAAGCTACTCCGCTTTGTGAACTCAGCATTTTTTGCACGCCGATCAGAAATCACCTCACTAAAACAAGCTGTGGTTAGGCTGGGCCAGCAAGAAATTCGCAAGTTTGTTGCTATTATTGCGACCGCCTCACTGGGGCAAAATAAGCCAAGTGAGCTGACGCAACTATCTGTTTGCAGAGCTCGTTTTTGTGAAAATCTAGCTATCAAAGACAGTCGCTATGGCGCCGAACCCGGCGCGGCGTTTTTATCCGGGCTACTATCAAAACTTGATGCGCTGATGGACGATGAGCTATCTCACATTCTTTCCCACATTCATGCCAGTCCAATGATTCGACAAGCACTGATCAGCAAAAAAGGCGCCATCGGCTTTTTTTTGGCGACAGCAGAAGCGGTAGAATGCAGTCGCTGGCTACAAATAGAACAATGTGCCAACAAGTTAAAACTAACAAGTGACGATCTTTTTGAGATTTATCAAGACGCTTTTATTTGGGCAAGCGGTGTTCATCAAGATTAACACGGAGAATTTATGCAGCCATTAAAGCCATGGTTAGAACGTTGCCATCAGTCGACGCCCAGCTTGAGTTCTGGCGATACACGCCTCCCCTATCAAAAAGATAAAGCGCGCATTCTGCACTCAGCTGCTTTTCGTCGATT
>JAKUPQ010000142.1 GCA_022450665.1 Alphaproteobacteria bacterium
AATTGAAAACAATTTTATTACCGTCGGGTGAATAGGAGGGCGAGGTGTCGATTGCATTGCCCGTGGTTAATTGGCGCATTTTGCGGGTGCGTAAATCCATGTCGAAAATATTGGTAACACCATTTTTAGCAATCGACATTATAATGCGGTTGCCATCATCCGAAAAACGTGGCGCAAAGCTCATGCCCTCAAAGCTGCCCACAATTTCTTCGCGTCCGGTTTGCAGGTCGCGTAGGTATACTTTCGGAGTTTTCCCCTGATACGACATGTATAAAATTTCTTGCGAAGTAGGCGAAAAGCGCGGGGTAAGTACCAAATCGCGGCCATCGGTCAAAAACTTATGATTGGCACCATCCTGATCCATGATTGCAAGGCGTTTGATGCGGCGCTTCGCGGGGCCGGACTCGGCCACATATACTACGCGGGTGTCAAAATATCCATTTTCCCCGGTCACGCGCTTATAGATTTCGTCGGCAATTAAATGTGCCACACGACGCCAGTTATTAGTGAGGGTGTTAAATTCTTTGCCGGTTAATTGTTGCTCGCCCAACGTGTCCCACAGGCGGAAAGTAACTTTCACCTGTCCACTGGCGGCGTTTTCGATAGTACCGGAGACCAGCAGCTCAGATTTGATCATGCGCCAATCGGCAAAGCGTGGCAATGCCATTCCGCTTTCATTAATATAGGCTGCGGGGTCGGTAATGCGAAACAGTCCGGAACGCTCCAAATCGGCGGCTACTACTTCCATGATCTCGCGCCCCATGCTTGCTGAGCTATCAACCCCTGTCAGGGCTGGAACGGCAATTGGAATGGGGGTGGGATTAGGATCGGTAAGCAATACTTTTTTATACGCATCTTGCGCCACAGCAGACTGGGTAGCTATACAAAGAATGATGCATGCAATAAATGCCTGAAGAGTATAAGAAAAACGGCGGATCATAAGAGCAGCTTCTATGGTTGGTTGTTGTCTCGTTTCATACGAAGTCCTACAGTCTTAATACAGCTCGCAGGTAACGTCAAAATGTTTCCTTGCACGAATTCGTCTCGCTTGCGGGCATGGCTGGCGCAGCACTCCGCTAAACGCGGTTTTTAGCCTGTTCCGCCACCTATGCCCGCAGCGAGTGCGAAGTTTAAACCAGATGTGATGTAAAAATAGTATATGAAGCTGGCTTGTAGCCTATAATTGCACTGTTATATATAAAAGCACAGCGCATTGATAAGACTCTGGTTGAAAAGCAGCGATATTTGACGTAAACCAATAACATCCATTACCGCAAAGCAAAAAAAGGATTACCATGGCTGGGCATTCACAGTTTAAAAATATTATGCACCGTAAAGGCGCGCAGGATAAAAAACGGGCGAAAATCTTTACTAAGCTTACCCGCGAAATTATTACCGCTGCAAAAATGGGGATGCCTGATCCGGCAATGAACCCCCGATTGCGGGCAGCGATTTTGGCGGCGCGCAAAGAAAACATGCCCAAAGATCGTATCGATGCGGCAGTTAAGCGTGGCGCGGGTGGTACCGATACCGATAATTTTGAAGAAATGCGCTATGAGGGCTATGGCCCAAATGGAGTAGCGGTGATTGTAGAGGCACTTACCGACAACCGTAACCGGACTGCCGCTGAAGTACGGGCGATATTTAATAAATTCGGGGGTAATCTGGGCGAAACCGGCAGTGTGCAATTCAGCTTTAACCGCATTGGCAGGATCGTGTATTTAAAAGACACTGCCGCAGATGACACGATGTTTGAAGCTGCGCTGGAGGCAGGCGCCGAGAATGTGGAAAGTGGAGAAACCCACGAAATAACTACCGCGCCGGATGATTTGCATGAAGTGTCCAGCGCGTTAGAAGAAAAGTTTGGTGAAGCCGAAGAGTCAAAACTTGCGTGGGTGCCCACCAATACGGTGGATCTGGATGAAGATCAGGCTTCTACCATGATGAAATTGATTGATGCACTTGAAGATAACGATGATGTGCAGGACGTTTCGTCAAACTTTGAAATTTCCGACGAAATCATGGAAAAACTCAGCGCGTGATTATTTTAGGGGTAGATCCGGGCTTGCAGCGCACCGGCTGGGGGCTGATTCGAAAGGAAGGCTCGCACCTGAAATATCTGGATTCTGGCACCTTGAGCACCGACAAGAGTCTGCCGCTTGCCAAGCGTTTGCTGCAATTGCATGACGCGCTGCTTGAGATTATTACCCATCACAAACCCGACAGCTCAGCCATTGAGGAAACATTTGTGAATGTGAATCCGGTTTCTACCCTAAAGCTTGGACAGGCGCGGGGTGCATTGCTGATGACGCTATCTTTGGCAGGGTTAGAGGTGCATGAATATGCTGCAACACAGGTAAAAAAAACAGTGGTAGGGGTGGGCAGCGCACAAAAAGAACAAGTGCAAATGATGGT
>JAKUPQ010000143.1 GCA_022450665.1 Alphaproteobacteria bacterium
GAGGATAAGGCTGCGTCCGATCCTAGCGGGTGCGCTTATCGCGTGCTGGATGGCGATATTAACGATGCCGAGGGCGGTACGCTCGAGATAAAACATTTGTGGGATAGCAGCTCAATCATCACGATAGAGCATTATAACCGCGATTTTGCAACGCATCAGGGCGATGGGCGTATCGAGATTTATGCAGAAGTTTACGGCGAACGCGGGTCGGACTGGGTGCATAATTACATAAAAAGCAACGCTGCCGCCTTTGGCAATGAAGTAGGCGATCCTTTGGTGCTGGATTTAGACGGCAATGGCTACGATCTGCGATCAAATACCGGATCGAACGTGTATTTCAACATCGAAGGAGGCGAGATTGCACACCGTGTTGGCTGGGTTTCGGGCAATGACGGATTCTTGGTGCGCGACACCAACGCTAACGGCACAATAGACGATGTTTCTGAACTGTTCGGCAACACAAACACCAGCGGCTTCGCGCAGCTTGCAGCGTATGATAACGACAACATCCCCTTTATCCAACATTCCAAGGAATACACGCAAATAGTGTGCTGATTGCGGTTGGTTAGCACAAAAGTTGTGCTATGGTGCTGCAAAATTTATTTACGTAGTAACGTAAGATAAAATTGTAACTAACTAGAGATTTAAAATGAGAGAGAATGTTTTTTTAAGAAATATATGGGTGATTAAGATGCTGACAAAACAGGGTGTGCTTATAGTAATGCTAGGAGTTTTGGTGCTTTCCAGTGCTTTTATCAACCCTGCTAATGCGTATACACGCATGAGAGGAGGGTGCCAATATTTCAATTTAGAAGACACATTTCAAAAGTCAGACTTAGTTTTTATCGGTTTCTTAAAAAATAAAAAGCATAATCACTTAGAAAAAGTTCTAGCTACTTCACCTCAGACTCTCGACGATGAGACTGCTCCGCGCTTAAGCATGGATCTGATATTTAAACCGCTGCAAATATGGAAAGGCAGCACTCTTGAAGAGGGAGATATCACAATACGCGAGCGGTATATAGTTAAAATGAAATCACGTTTTAACGTCGGCAATACCTACCTTATATTTTTAAGTAAGGAAGACGAATGGGGAGATGATGGTTGGCGCATATATGAATGCAGCAAATATGAGGATATAGGGCGCGGCAATGCATTCTATGTGGCCAAAGCATTAGAGAAACACATGCCTAATTATAACAAAGCTAATAATATAGAGCCGGAAGCGGGATTTTTTGTTAATTCTGGTAGCTTAGGTGATCTAAAAATATTTAAATAAGGTGAATTAAAGTTACATATTCTTATAATGGCAAACCCATTGAGTATTGTAACAAAAACTTTGCTGTGACCACGGTTGATAGTGTCCCACATGTATCAATTATTGGTGGAGCAATAAATGGAACAATATTTGAAAAAACTATTTCAGAGGCACTCGCCGCTGGTGGAGGAAAAGCAACAATAAAATTATTAATAAAAACCCTTTTGCCTGTAAGTCGTCAGAACCTTTTGGACATTTTTGCGATTAAATTAAGGTGGTGTTTTGGCTCCTTGTTTAAATTTACGCTGCGCGCTGTTGCATGTGCAAGATCTTTCGTTGGCGCAGTGTCTTCAGTTTCAGTTTCTGACGCTGCTGTAAGATGGCTTCGCCACGCCCCAGCCAGACATCTTCGGGTGTTAGGTTTTTCAAGCTCTCATGATACCTCCGTGTGTTGTAGTGGTTAATAAAATCAGCAATCTGCCGCTCCAAATCCCCTGGCAGATAGTAATGCTCCAACAGAATGCGGTTTTTGAGTGAGCGATGCCAACGCTCGATCTTTCCCTGTGTCATCGGATGATACGGCCTGCCTCGTGTGTGCGTCATGTCGTGATCATGCAACCAGTCTTTCAACTTGGATGAGATGTACAAGGGCCATTATCGCTGAGCAGCCGTGGTCGCTGTTTGCGCGATAAGCCTGCATTATTTAACGCATCGGCAAGCGTGGCAGACACATCACTTGCGGCCATGCCGGTGCAAAGCCGCCATGAAACGATATAACGGGAATAATCATCCAATACGGTTGAGAGATAATACCAGCCCCAGCCCGTCACTTTGAGATAGGTAAAATCTGTCTGCCAGAGCTGGTTGATGGCAGTGGTTGGGTTTTGGAATTGATTAGCGGCCTTCATCACAATCCATGCCGGAGATGTTACCAGCCCATGCGCTTTAAGAATGCGGTAAGCCGTGGCCTCAGAGAGATAATACTGCTTCTCTTCGGTAAAGCGTACGGCCAGCTCACGCGGTGATAAATCTGGTTCATCCAGTGCTAGTTCCAGCAATTGCTGCCGCTTCGCATCCGGCACTTTGTTCCAGACAGATCGTGGCGCTGGCTTGCCATCCTCCAATCCATCCAATCCGCTGGTTTGATAACGGTCATACCAATGATAAAACGTGGCGCGGGGGATGCCAATTTGCTGCAAGCTGCGGCCAATCCCAAGGCTGGAATCCTCGACGGTGCGGATGATCTCAAGCTTCTCAGAGGCGGAATATCTCATATACCGTCCTCCCCATCCCCGATCACGCTTTTTTTAAGCAAGCGGTTCTCAAGCAGGGT
>JAKUPQ010000144.1 GCA_022450665.1 Alphaproteobacteria bacterium
AATGGAAAGCAGCTACCAACCCCAATACTTATAACGAAGCCAGAAGTTATTCATGCGGAAATCAACGCAATCGCAAAGCTTGCGGCCTCCACAGAGTCAGGAAAGGGCGCGGCTCTATTCGTATATCCCTGCTCACCATGCATGGAGTGTGCTAAGCTGATATATGCTGCTGGCATTTTGGAGATATATTTCACAGAAGAATATCATAATAGCGATGGATTATACTTTCTGAAGAAAGTTGGCATGAAGGTTTTCCAAATAAAATGAAGCTATGATAGCAACTTCAACAGCCGAACAGATTAAGAATTTAACAGAAGACAGCTACAAGTATGGTTTTGTTACCGATATTGACTCCGAAACTGCACCTAAAGGGCTGAGCGAGGATGTTGTTCGCTTTATTTCGGCTAAAAAGAATGAACCTGATTGGTTGCTGCAGTGGCGACTCAAAGCCTATCGGCACTGGTTAATCATGGATGAACCGACATGGGCTAATGTCTCGTACCCAAAAATCGATTATCAGGATGCATACTATTACTCGGCTCCGAAAAGTGCTGCTGACGGGCCGCAGAGCCTTGATGAGATTGATCCGAAGCTTTTGGCAACCTACGAAAAGTTGGGCATTCCGCTTAAGGAGCAGGAAGTACTTGCTGGGATTGCTGTTGATGCAGTCTTCGATAGCGTATCAGTAGCGACCACCTTTAAGGCGAAATTGGAAGAGGTTGGCGTTATCTTTTGCCCATTTTCCGAAGCGGTTAAGAAATGTCCAGATTTGGTAAAGAAGTATTTGGGCAGCGTTGTCCCTTACACCGACAACAAACATGCAACCCTCAATTCAGCGGTGTTTACAGATGGCTCCTTTGTATATATTCCGCCCGGGGTCAGATGCCCCATGGAACTGAGTACCTATTTTCGCATCAATGCCGCAAACACTGGCCAATTCGAGCGCACGCTTATCATCGCCGACAAGGACTCCTACGTCAGCTACCTGGAAGGCTGCACCGCGCCCATGCGCGACGAACACCAGCTTCACGCCGCTGTAGTCGAGCTGATTGCGCTGGACGACGCGGAAATCAAGTACTCTACCATCCAAAATTGGTATCCAGGCGATGAGAATGGCAAAGGAGGCATTTTCAACTTCGTCACCAAGCGGGGTGCCTGTCGAGGCCGCAATTCAAAAATTTCTTGGACCCAGATTGAGACAGGTGCAGCTATCACATGGAAATATCCAAGCTGCATCTTACAGGGTGACGGCTCGGTGGGGCAATTTTATTCCGTTGCTATCACAAACAATTATCAGCAAGCGGATACAGGGACTAAAATGATTCACTTAGGCCGCAATACATCATCGACAATCATATCTAAGGGTATTTCGGTAGGCCGCGCTAATCAAACCTATCGAGGCCTGGTTCGCATCTCTCCCAAAGCTAATAGTGCCAGAAATTTTACTCAATGCGATTCTTTACTTATCGGCAACGAGTGTGGAGCTCATACCGTGCCATATATTGAATGTAAAAATAACACTGCTATAGTTGAGCATGAAGCATCAACATCAACAATCTCAGAAGACCAACTTTTCTATTGCCGGCAGCGGGGCATAACATCCGATGATGCAGTAGCTATAGTAGTTAATGGATTTTGCCGTGAAGTGCTGCAGCAATTGCCGATGGAATTTGCCGTAGAAGCACAAAAACTAGTTGGAATTTCCCTAGAAGGAAGCGTTGGCTAAAAGAGAATCCCATAATGATTAAATCATTTTTCCGCAGCAAGAAATGGGCCGGTTGGGCATACGGCGGCGGTGCTTTACTTATAATTTCTTTATGGATTCAAGTCAGAATCACTGTCGCAATCAATGAATGGTACGGCGGGTTTTATAATCTGCTGCAGCGCGCGGGAGAATATAAGGATAACGCAGCAGAAGGCATATCTTTATTCTATGACAAACTAATCGGCGTATCATATGTATTTGATGGCTTTGTGGGCGAGCCCTCGTTTGTTGTATTGGTATTTCCATATGTTCTATTAGCAACGCTAACAAATTGGTTTACAAGAATATATGGCCTGCGCTGGCGAGAAGCTATTACTTTTGATTACATTCCACGCTGGAAGGATGTTAAAGAAGAAATAGAAGGTGCCTCTCAGCGTATTCAAGAAGATTGCAATAGATTTGCACGCATTGTTGAATCGTTAGGGCTACAGGTTATCAGGGCGATAATGACACTGGTTGCTTTCCTTCCGGTGCTATGGGCGCTAAGCGATGCTGTTGATATTCCATTCTTTAGAGATATAGAAGGCTCTCTGGTATGGACCGCGCTGATTGTTTCGCTTGGTGGATTGATTGTTTCATGGTTTGTTGGGTGGAAGTTGCCGGGGCTGGAATATAACAATCAGCGAGTCGAGGCTGCATTTAGAAAAGACTTGGTGCTGGCTGAAGATGATAAAGTGAATTATGCTAAACCAGAAACCATATGGGAGTTATTTACTGGCATCAAATTTAATTACCACAGATTATACATGCACTATGGCTACTTTGATATCTGGATGATATCTTATGACCAGCTAATGGTTATAGTTCCATATTTAATCGTGGGC
>JAKUPQ010000145.1 GCA_022450665.1 Alphaproteobacteria bacterium
GGGCGCCCCGGGTTCGGTCATCGCAGCAGTTTCGTTGAATATCATAGCCATAGCATCAAGGCTGATGGTTCCGCTGAATCCATAGATGAGTGACATACCAAACAGCATCATACCGGATGCGAGAGAACCCAACACAAAATATTTTAACCCTGCTTCTGTTGAGCGCAACGAATCGCGCTGGATAGAGGCCAGCACATATAGCGGCAGACTCATGAGTTCCAGCCCCATATAAATGGTAAGTAAGCTGCCCGATGATACCATAATCAGCATTCCCAGCACCGAAAGCAAAATCAATACCGGATATTCAAATATCCCATGGTCAGCGCGTGACAGCCATTCTGTAGAAATCATCAGCACCATACCCGCGCCAAATAAAATCATGAGCTTAACAATCATGATAAACGGGTTGCTCACTATCATTCCATCAAAACCGCTGAGGCTGCGGCCATCGGCATGAATAAGCATACCAGCGGCGATCATTACTAAAATAACGCCAAAGGAAATTAACGGTGTGGTTTTGTTACCGCCGTATACGCCCAGGATCAAAAAGCCCAATACGGAAACGGCCAGAAAAATTTCGGGCACGATAGGGGCTAAATTGGAAAGTTCAAACAGTTCCATGAGGTGCCTTTACTCCTGACTTTCTTCTTGGTTAGGCATCGCTTCTTGCGGCGCCATCTCTCGGTTTTCCTGAGTGGGTGCTTCGCCCATACTTCCTGTCTCCATCACGTCGATACTTACACCCTCCGGGGTTTGTATCACAACGCCTGATTCATGCACACTATCTTGCGCTTTGAAAGTTTTTTCGCCCTCTTTCACAACAGCTTCAGGTTTGGTTTTCATCTCATCAACCGGTGGTAATTCAATAATTGCTTCAATAGCGCCACTATTGCCATTTATCTGTGCAGCAAGGCGCTCCACGGCGGGATGCAACACATCTAAAAATGGTTTAGGGTAAATCCCCAACCACAGCACCATGCCTATAATAGGTACGAACATGGCAATTTCACGATGGCTCAAATCGAGGATTTTTTTCAACTCGGTGCGGGTTAGTTCACCAAACACTACACGACGATAGAGCCACAGCGCATAGGTTGCGCCTAATATCACACCCGTTGCAGTAAAGAATGCTACCCATGTGCTAGCCTGATAAGCACCGGCCATAATGAGAAACTCACCCACAAAGCCGCTGGTACCGGGCAAACCAACGGAAGCCATGGTAAAGAATAAAAAGAATGCTGCATAAAGTGGCATCCGTGTAACCAACCCGCCATAATGGGCAATCTCGCGGGTGTGCATACGGTCATACACTACGCCAACGCATAAGAACAATGCGCCCGACACTAAACCGTGACTGATCATTTGGATGATTGCACCCTCGATGCCTTGTTGGTTCAGGGCAAAAATACCTACTGTTACAAACCCCATATGTGCTACGGATGAATAGGCAATAAGCTTTTTCATATCATGCTGCATCAACGCTACCAGCGAAGTGTAAATAATCGCTACAATGGATAGAGTGAAGATGAATGGCGCATAATATGCCGATGCATCTGGAAGCATAGGTAGTGAAAAACGCAAGAATCCATATGCACCCATCTTCAGCAAAATACCTGCCAGAATGACAGAGCCGGAAGTTGGCGCTTGAACGTGCGCATCGGGAAGCCATGTGTGAAACGGCCACATGGGAACTTTTACCGCAAATGAGGCAAACATTGCCAGCCACAGCCATTTTTGTATATCCAGCCCCAATGTAGGTGCATTTTGCATCATTAATGGAATACTCATATGACCGAATACGGAATATAAATACAACAAGGAAACCAGCATCAATACCGAGCCAGCTAAGGTATATAAAAAGAATTTATAGGCCGCATATACACGGTTATTGCCACCCCATATTCCTATGATGAAATACATGGGGATGAGTACGGCTTCAAAAAACAGATAGAACAGCACCAAATCAAGCGCACAGAAAACACCAATCACCAAGCTTTCAAGCAACAAGAACGCCATCATAAATTCGCGCACACGGTGCTGAATTGCACCCCAGCTAGCAAGAATACATATGGGCATAAGGAAAGTTGTCAGTAGCACCATAAAGACAGAAATACCATCAACGCCAAGGTAGTAATTGATATTTAACCCTTCAAACCATGGTACATTTTCAACAAACTTAAAGCCTAATGCTCCAGATTTTGTTGCACCCCATTTTACCCATAGACCAAGAGAAAGCACGAATGTTGCAAGCGTGGTGAGCAACGCCCATACACGCGCATTTTCGGGGTCGGTATCACTGCGGGTGAACACCAGAATAAATGCCATTCCGATCAGCGGCAGAAGGATAAGCCAGGTAAGTATTCCGTCTATTGGCATCTTCGATTATCCTCCTACTACAGGGGAAATTACGATCCATGTCAGCAATGCGACTACGCCCAGCAACATTGCAAACGCATAATGATATAGATAGCCGGTTT
>JAKUPQ010000146.1 GCA_022450665.1 Alphaproteobacteria bacterium
AGCCCGGGACGACAAGCCGCAATCCGCAACATTCTCGATACCAGCCTGGATAATGAGTCTTTGCTTAAATTGGCCGAAGCTACCGCGCAAAGCGGTGACACCAATCACAGCCGAACTATTTTGGCAAAACTTCCAGAATATGAAAACCTCAGCCGCACCGAACTTGCTGCACTCGAAGGAATTTACCTACAGCTTGGCGATGTTGAAATAGCTAAGCAATACATAGCTTACCTGCGTGAATCTGGCCGTTTAGAAGCCAGTAGCGAAGTGGGATTGCGCACCGCCGCTGCAATTGGCGATGGCAACACCCTGCGTGACTGGCACAACGCCTATGGCCAGAATGCCGATCCTGTTTTGCTTACCGATTTATTCTATCAGGCCAGTAATAAAGGCCATTTACAACTAGCTTTGGAAATTGGCGATTGGCAAACCGATCCTAAACAAAAAGTCATCGCCCGCCGCAATATTGCCGACATTTATAGCCGCTTAGGTCGTTATGAATCTGCATTGGCATTGCTGGAAGAAGACGCGCCACAAACCGAAACAGAATTGCGTGATCGCGTATATTTGGTTGCCAAGCTTGCTCCACGTAACAAAATTTATCGTGAACGGTTGAATGGGTTAGCACGCCAATGGTTCAAGCCTTCAACTTCGCGCAAAACAAAAGAAGAAATTGTATTTGCGCTTATTAATGTGGGCGGGTCTGCCGCCGCATTGCCATATATGAAATCTCTTGCCGATCAATATGGTGGGCAATGGACACTAACTTATGCCGATGCGCTTGTTAATGCCGATCGCGCCGATGAAGCAGCGCCCTATTATCTGGCAGCGGCAAAAGACCCAAGCCTTAATGCTGAAACCCGTATGAATATCGCCTATGCATTAGCAGATCGCGGATATAAGTCCGAAGCTGAGCAAATGCTCATGGCATTAGCGGAAGACCCAGTCACCCGCCGCACCGCCACCGAACAACTTGCCTATTTATGGGGGCCTCGCCCAACTGAACAGCAGCTCGCATGGATGGTGGATAGCTGGCAACGGGCAGAAGGCGCCGACAAACAAGCCTATGGCGAATTGCTGTCGGGCAAGATGTCCCCTGAAATGCTGGAAAGCTACGTGGCAAACAACCCTGACTTACGCTTTGTCCCGCAGATTGATGAGCAGTATCTACAAATGCTTGCCGAAGAAAACCGCTTACGCGGCGATATCGAAAACACCGTGCAATATGCCCAGGAAACCGGCGACACCCCGTATCTCATGCGCTTGGGAAATCTGGCGCGAGACTATGGAGCATATGACGATGCGCGTCTGGCTTATGATAATGTTGTGGCGCTAGAGCCAGAAAACAAAGCGGCATTGCTTGGTGCAACCCTTACTGCCGCTGCACAATCCGATTATCCGGCAATTAATGAATATTTCACCGCCTACGAAGCACAGGCGCAAACGCCACCACAAATGGTAACCGCTGATACCCACGAAGCCTATTTTGCTTATGCAGAAAATCTGCGCCGCGAAAACAAGCTGAAAAAAGCACACCCCTATTATCAGCAAGCCGTGAACTTTGTTGAGCAAAACCAGCTTTACGATTCCGAATCGCTCTCTGTTGCTGCACAAAGCAGCGCATGGTTGAACGATGCTGAAAAAACCGGGCAGATATACGATTATGCGTTTGACCGCTATCCAGAAAACGCTTTATTACGCGCCGATAAAGCCGCATTGCTCATTGAACAACGCCGTTATGATGAAGCACGTACAGCGCTTCAAGCAGTGCATACCCAACCCATTGCCTCGCCAAAACGTTTGGACACCGCACTGTTAACTTCAGGCGACACCGCAATGAGTCAAGCACCACAGCTATTAGCAAACGGACAGCAATTATTGGTACCTACCGCCGCAGAAACCACCGCCCCGCGTTATTGGGTAGGCGGCGTACGTGAACACCCGGCAATAAGCTATGTCACCGAAGGCTACAACACTGTTTTAGTGGTGGCCAATGCAGGTTATCGTTTTGAAATACAGCAAAAAGCTGATAAATGGCAGGTGAATACCATTGAAGATGCGTCTGAGCAGCCACGCTCTCAACAAGCGCAATTGGCTTTACGTAAAGAACTACTCTCTGCCCGCCTTGATTTGGAAACCGGCAAACTTGCCGCCGCCACAAAGCGCATGGAAAGCATGGAAAGCACCTATAGCGAAGACCCGCAATATCTGGGTTTTGCTGCAAACACCGCTTATTATGCGAATATCTGGCCAAGTGCGAAGCGCATGATTGAAGCCGCCGTCCTCAAGTCGCCGGATAACGCAGATATTGCTCGCCTTGAGCGCAGCATCAATCGCGAACATCCCGACCATGTGCGCGCTGATCTCACCTA
>JAKUPQ010000147.1 GCA_022450665.1 Alphaproteobacteria bacterium
TGAAATGCATGGCTGGGTAATTTTGGCATTCCGGATAGCATGCAATCATATTCGGTATCAGAAGTTATCCCGTTGGTAATGATGCTTATAATACCATCTTCGATATGAAGAGTAATATCATCGCGCCAGCCATTCGCAGTAAGGGCAGAGCGAGCAGAAACAGAGTTGAGAATTTTGTTTTGCATGGTGGCGGCTTTCTACTTATCTTAATAGGCCTGTACCATACTTGAAAACTTTTCGCTTGGAAATAGCCACATGAATACTACACCCTGGGATGATGTCTGGATTAATGCAAATATTTTGACATGCGAAACCAATAGCGATGAGCATGTAGGTGGTAAGCTGTGCGATGCGGCGTTGGCTGTTAAAAATGGTGATATCGCGTGGATTGGCACTATGGCGGATTTAGGCCAGCAGCCACAACTGGAAGGCGCGCAAGTCCATGATGCCAAAGGATGCTGGATGTCACCCGGCTTAATTGATTGCCATACGCATTTGGTGTATGCCGGCAATCGTGCAAAAGAATTTGAAATGCGCCTCAATGGAGCGAGCTACACCGATATCGCCAAAGCGGGCGGTGGAATTTTGTCTACCGTAAGCGCCACCCGTGCCGCTAGCGAGGATGCGCTGTTAGAGCAAGCGGCGCCACGGCTGGAAAACCTCATGGCTGAAGGGGTGACAACAATAGAAATTAAATCCGGCTATGGGCTGGATATGCAAAGCGAGCTGAAAATGCTGCGCGTGGCGCGTAAGCTTGGCGAATGGCATCCGGTACGCGTGCGCACGACATTTTTGGCAGCACATGCCCTGCCACCTGAATATAAAGATAATGCCGATGGATATATTGCGCATATATGCGAAGAAATGCTCCCTGCTGCGGCAGAGGCAGGGCTGGTGGATGCCGTGGACGGGTTTTGCGAGAATATTGGCTTTTCTGCTAGTCAGATGCGGCGTGTGTTTGAGGTCGCAAAGCGCTATGATTTACCCGTTAAACTACATGCCGAGCAATTATCCGACCAGCGCGGGGCGGAGCTGGTAGCAGAATATGGCGGGTTGTCAGCAGATCATATTGAATTTTTGAGCGAAGCAGGGGTAAAAGCAATGGCAAAAGCCGGTACTATTGCCACATTGCTACCTGCAGCATTTTATTTTTTACGCGAAACGCAAAAGCCACCCATGGATTTATTACGCAAATATCAGGTGCCTATGGCGGTGGCTACCGATAGCAATCCGGGAACGGCGCCAACAGAAAGCTTGCTGCTTACCATGAATATGGCCAGCACGTTTTTTTCTATGACTGTGGATGAGGTAATGCGCGGAGTGACGGCCAATGCCGCCAAAGCGCTGGGTCTGCAAGAAAAAATTGGTAGTCTGACCGTGGGCAAACGGGCAGATTTTGTGCGCTGGGGCGTGGCCGAACCTGCAGAGTTGGTGTATCGCATGGGGGTAAATCCTTGCCGCGAACGGGTGTATAGTGGAAGGCGTAGCAGTCCTGAGCTTTCCAGAAGCGTGGAAAGGCGCTGAAATCTGCCATTTCTTATAGAATATTGATGCATATGCTATCATAATGCGGCTTTTAAAATTATGCTTAATTGCAAGAAAGAGGCCGCATGTTAGAAGAAATATTAAGTCAGTTTCCGTGGTTAACGAAAGAATTTGCCGGAGTCGCCGCTTGGCTGTGGATTGTCTTGCCGGGTTTATTTGTTGCCAGCTGGATAATCATGCGAACATTAGTGGCTATGGGCATGGGTATTACCGGTAGCATAATGAAACATAAACAGCTTTTTGAAAACTACATCAAAAGCCTCAGTGGCCCCATCGCATTGTTTTTGACCGGATTGGTGTTCGTAGCGGGACAGGGATTACTGCCTTTAGAGGAGGCAGTGGTCGCTAAACTTACCTCGCTAAATGCGGCAATTTTCACCTTTGCAGTAGCGTGGGGGCTTATCCGCGTGACGCATAATGTGCTGAATGTATTGCAGAATCGTTTTGTGGCCGATGGCCGTGCGGGCGCAGCAGCGATTATTCCGCTGATGCGTAAATTGGCGAAAGCTACCATTGTGGTGCTTGCCATTATTTTCTTGCTGCAAAACTGGGGCTTTGATGTGGCAGAGATTATTGCGGCGCTTGGCGTAGGCGGTATTGCCCTTGCGCTGGCGAGTCAAAAAAGTGTCGAGAATCTGTTTGGGGGCCTG
>JAKUPQ010000148.1 GCA_022450665.1 Alphaproteobacteria bacterium
TCAAAATAATCGAGTCAAAGGTAGGTAAGGTAATAATGCCATACACAGTGATCCCCGATATGGTTACATTAGCAATGTTTTCTGATTCTGAGGGTAACATTATCGGTCTTGTGGAGTGAGATGAATACAATTTACTATCTGGTGTCGCTGGTGTCGCTGGTGTCGCTCGCAGAGTGATTCCATATCATTCTAAAGAAATTATCAATTGTAAATACAGACCATTGTAAATTATTATCGATATTAAGATATATTTAGTCGATTATGAACAATCCTATAAGATTTTAATAAACAAATTTTTGAATCGTTTAATAGTATGTATATATTGCAAGGTAACTTAGTATTATTAACGAAAACCTTGTGATTTATGCGTCCAAAAAGAACCGAATCAAAGACCGATCTATTCAGATCGCATTTAGATCAGATCATTAATCTGAACCATCCCTTGATCCGTCTGTCAAGGCAAATTGATTGGAAAGCTTTCGAAGAAAAGTTCGGCACATTTTACCATCCCCACCAAGGTCGCCCCGGACTGCCCGTGCGCCTTCTTGCAGGCTTGACTTATCTGAGCCGCACCTTCAATCTCAGCGATGAATCTGTGGTTGAAGGCTTTGTGGAAAATCCTTACTGGCAATACTTCTGCGGTTATGAATACTTCCAACATCGATTTCCACTCGATGCCAGCAGTCTTGTACGTTGGCGTAAACGTATCGGTGAAGACGGGATAGAGTTCCTGCTCGCCATGACAATAGTAACCGCCAAACGGAGTAAAGTTTTAACCAAACGCCACCTCGAAAAGGTTAATGTCGATACGACCGTGCAGGAAAAGAACATCACCTTTCCGACCGATGCCAAGCTGTATTACCGGATGTGTCAGCGTCTGGTAACGGAGGCGAAGAAAATGGATGTGAGTCTGCGTCAAAGCTATGTTCGGCTTGGCAAGAAAGCTTTGTTGATGCAATCGCGCTATGCCCATGCCCGTCAGTGGAAACGGTCACGGCGTGAGGTCAAGCGGCTAAAAACCTTCCTGGGACGTGTAGTGCGGGATATTCAGCGCAAGCTGCCTATTCCGGAAGGGACTCTTGCGGTGCTGCTACCGCGTGCGGAAAAGCTTCTTGTAGAGAAGCGAAACAGCAAGAATAAATTGTACAGCATCCATGCACCGGAGGTTGAATGTATTGCTAAGGGTAAGGCTCACAAACGCTACGAGTTTGGCTGTAAAGTCAGTGTGGCAACCACCTCACGCGACAACTGGGTGATCGGTTCACAGGCGCATCATGGCAATCCATATGACGGTCACACTTTGAGTTCCGTCCTCGAGCAGGTCAAAAGGATAACAGGTTGGAATGCGAGGGATGTGTACTGTGATCGTGGCTATCGTGGTCATGGTTACACTGGTGCGAGCCTGATCCACATCGTCAATAACCGGCGTAAGAACTTAAGTCGATCGGAGCGTTATTGGCGTGGTCGGCGGGCGGCTATCGAGCCGGTGATTGGTCATTTGAAGAGCGATAATCGTTTGAGTCGCAACTACTTGAAGGGTGAAACAGGCGACCGTTTCAATGCATTGTTGGCAGGTTGTGGCTGGAATCTGCGCAAACTGCTGCAGATTCTTTTTTGTCTCATTTTCGGACAACAAGATTATCCGAAATGCAAGCAAATTTATCCTCAAAACATGATATTGGCAGGATGAATTGGAAGCAATTCGTGAACGTTAATGTAAAATTAAATGAGACAATCTAACATTGACTTGTTCAGAATCGACTATTTAATACATCTTCACTGATATCTCCACACTTAAAAACAGTCTCACTGCCATTTTTGAGCTGATTAGCTGATAATGCTACATTTTTAGAAGATGAAACGGTGATTATGTTTGATAAATTACCTGCATCAAATTCTGCTGATAAAACTCTAAAGATTGGACCAACCGCAGCAGACTCACTCAAAGCATCCAAAGTAATTAGCGGTAA
>JAKUPQ010000149.1 GCA_022450665.1 Alphaproteobacteria bacterium
ATTGATAACAGCGCATGGCACCCAAAGCATTATTCCCCACAGCATTACTACGGATCCTGTAAAAGCAGACATGCATTTTTGGCTCAATCCTCACAATGCCATTGCTTTTACTAAAGCCATTGCAGTTGCACTAAGCGATGCAGATCCTGCACATGCAGAGATTTATGCAAAAAATGCTATCGCGCAGACCGAACAATTGGAAGCGCTTGATAGCTATGTTTTACAACAGCTTGGTGAGAGCAAGCGTATCGCTCACTATGCCACCTATCACCCCGCTTTTGCTTATTACGAACATCGCTATAATATCATTAAAAGTACCAACATTACTAATACCCCCGAAGCCGGAGCAAGCGTGGCAGAGGCCCGCAACTTCTTTCATGCAATAGAAGATGGCGATATTGAATGTTTATTCAAAGAGCCGCAATTTTCACCACGATTATTTAATCATGCCTTAGAAGATTATAAAGATAAAGTGCGCTTAATCACCCTCGACCCGCTTGGAAACATCTATCCTTTGCAGCCTGATTTATATGCGCGCATGATAAAAGACATTACCCAAGCCATAAAAACCTGTTCTACACCGGAGTCCGGAGCGTGAAAGATTTTGATATAAATGCCTTAAAATATGACAGCAACGGCCTTATTCCCGCTATTGCACAAGATGCAGAAAATAAAGACGTGCTAATGATGGCATGGATGAATAAAGAATCACTCGCACTTTCTTTGCAAACTGGCATAATGCATTACTGGTCACGCTCACGTCAGGAGTTGTGGCGCAAAGGCGCAACCTCTGGCCATGAACAAACCATTGCAACACTAAAAATAGATTGCGATAACGACACACTGCTGGCACTAGTGCATCAAAAGGGCGCGGCCTGCCATACAGGCGAGCGCAGTTGTTTTTATACGACGGTAATGAAACCCGATGACGATGCATAAAATTTTATTTTTATTGGTATTTATACTTTCTGCTAAGACAGCAATAGCTGCCGCACCCCAAACAGAGGATCCTGTTTCATTCACAGTTTTGGCCGAGACGCAACTGGTGTTGCCACTCACAGAAATCACCCGAAAATATTCTTTACAGCGCGGCATTACCATGCTCACCGCCTTTGAAGACAGCCCATCACAGGCACAAAAACTGCTGGAAGGTGAATCCGGCGATGTGATTATTACTTCATATCCAGCAGTGGCAGCAGATTTGAAACAACGTGGCATGATCGATGTTTATTCTTTAGCCACCATTGCTTCAGACAAGCTGGTGCTTGCCGCAAAACAAAACGATGAACGCGATGACCGGCGCGAATTGCTCAATGCGTTAGAACATCAAGCCGTATTGCTTGCTGATCCCAAACGCTACGTTGAAGGACTGTATGGTCAGCAAACGTTGCAATATTTATATTATGATAAGCCCCTGCCCGTCCCGCCTACATTTTACTATTCGCGCAATGCGATGTATGAAGCAATCCGTAACGGCAATGGCATTGGCATATTGTTAGACAGCGAAGCGCACCATATTAAAGGCATAGATCTAATGGTGCCGCTGGCCGAATCGAGCTACCCACCCATTACCTATCAATCATTGATTGTGGCCGGCGAGAATATGCCTATTGCGCGAGACTTTACCGAATATTTACGTGGAAATGAGGCGCAGGAAATTTTTCAACACTATGGATTTACGCAGCCTTAGGTGCTTTGGCCTCATCTAACGGCCAGCGGGCACGAGGTTCAAATTCTAGCGAATCGGTTAGACCTAACGTAAAACGCTAAAAGCCTGCCAATGCGATCATCGCCGCAGTTTCGGTGGATAATTT
>JAKUPQ010000150.1 GCA_022450665.1 Alphaproteobacteria bacterium
AACCAGCGGAACCTCGGCAATTGTCTCACTGCTTGTGCTACTGCCGTCATCTACTACGGGTGGATAGTCTTGCTGCCACGCCAGCAATAACAAATAGGTGACGATGGCCAGGGATGTATAAAGGAAAAAGCGATTAAAATCCATACTGTGCTACTTGATGGTCAGACGACCCGTGGGGGCCTCAATACTCGGAACCGGATCATAGCCGCCGGCATGCCAGGGATGGCACTTACCTATGCGGCGCATTCCTAACCATGAGCCCTTAAAGGCACCGTGTGCCTCGATGGCTTCCTTGGTGTATTGAGAACAAGTTGGGGAGAAACGGCATTGATTTCCGATCAACAAACTCAAGCTGAGCTGATAAAAGGTAATTAGTCGAATAAGTATTTTCTTTAGCATGGGCTGTTGGGTAGAAATGCCGTTAGGAGCGGCCAATGTGTTTGGGAGCCTCCGTAAGTTTAATATTCAGGTCTTGAAACAACGCGCTTATCTGCTGTGATAGCTGAGAGTTGCTCAGTTTATCAGCATCCTTTCGCACGAGCACAATTAAATCCAAAGGCCTCGCCAGACCCGGGCTCCGGCGAAATGATTCCCTCACATGACGCTTGATCCGATTGCGTTGAACGGCGCCAGGGATATTTTTCTTGGCGACCACCAGGCCAAGTCGCGACCTCAATAATTCATTACTAACGGCAAGAACAAGAAAGTGGCGGCAGGAAACATTAAACTGGGCGCCGTCGAAGACAGATTTGTAGTCCGCAGCCTTTAGTAACCGGGAGTTTTTGGAAAAGCCGCTAGCAGGCACTTAAGATTCTCTATTCAACCCGATGGTGATAGAAAAGTCGGGCTCAGGCTGAAAGCTTGGCGCGTCCTCGCGCGCGTCGTCTCTTCAGTACCAGACGACCACCCCTGGTTGCCATACGAGCTCTAAAGCCGTGCGTGCGTGCGCGCTTAATTAAACTAGGTTGAAATGTTCTTTTCATAATGGAAAAACCAGTTTTTTAATCAAGAAACCGTCCAAGAGACGGTTGGAAAAAAGAGCGCGAATTCTAGAGGTTTTGACCCGCTGATGCAATCAATTTCGATTCCTGGGGACGGGCTAATCCCATGTCAGCCTTGAGAGATTTTTATAGGCTGACTTAGCAGGCAGATATTTTTTTTTATGCCCCTACTTAGTAACAAGTTATCCACAGCTTGTTTATCAACAGCCTTGCCATTATTTCACAAAAACAACGCTTCTCTTGCCCCGGTATTTATCAGCATTATGGTTCTAACTTATTGAAAACGCTAGGGAATAATCGAGCTCAAAAAACCGGTTTTTGGTGCCTGCCGCAGTGGATAACTCCAATTCTTGTGGTTAGAATTGACACCAGATTCTAATAATAAATGAGCGGGCAAGAATAAAGTGGTAGTCACCTATTGGCAAAAATGTACCGATTGTTTGAAAGTCGAAATTCCTTCGCAACAATTTAACACTTGGATCAGACCCCTGCACGCAGAAATGGATAGCGATACGCTGCGCTTGTTTGCGCCCAATAGATTCATCCAGGACTGGGTGAAGGGAAAATTTCTGGGAAGAATAAGCGAGATCGTTAAAGAACTTGCTGATGATAATCTTCAGGTAATGCTGGAAGTGACACCCGTGGAAAGATCCGCCACAGTTGGCGCGGCAATTACGAATGATTCCCAGAGGAGCGTTACAGCGCC
>JAKUPQ010000151.1 GCA_022450665.1 Alphaproteobacteria bacterium
GCATTTGGTGGTGATTTCCGGCACTTCTGCCTGCGGATCCATTTCGGGGAAAAGCATGAGCTGTTTGGCGTTTTGCGCATCTACCGGAATTTTGTGTCGATTAAATAATGCGGCATAGCCCTGACGCAATGCGTCCATATCATCATTCCATCGTGTGCGTCCGGCGATGTCGATAGTAAAATTGTTTTCCACCAGCCATTGCACCCCGTCTATCATGGGTTGCCATGTGTTTTTGCCACGCTCTTCTTCGTGCAATTCCGGCGAGAAATGGTCGATAGAAATGCGCAAGGTCAGTTGAGCGTGATAGCGTTGGTTGAGCGCTAGCAAGGAAGATTTGCACCGCATCATGGGTTTCATGGCGTTAGTGAGAACCAGCACCGAAAACCCACGCTCCAAGCAGCTTTCTATCATGGGAATAATATCCGGATTCATGAATGGTTCGCCCCCCGTGAAGCCAATCTCCTGTGTTGGCAGCTTATCCTGAGCAATTTCATCCAAATAGCTATTTACTTCTTCTGCGGTGAGATAAACAAGGCTGTCATTGCGCGGAGAAGATTCGATATAGCAATTGGCACAGGTTAGGTTACATAGCGTGCCTGTGTTGAACCATAGCGTGGTCAGGCCTCTCAGGTCTATCCATGCGCGTGTTTCGCCAGTAGCAGTATGGGTAGGGTGCGAAAACTTTTCCATAGTGTGTATTTCGGATCTGGCTTACAAACGGTTACAGTAAAACAATGAATTTTAGCAAACAGGTGAATTTGCAGTGCAGGTAGAGATAAAAATTATAGTGATTAGCGTATGGTTTTTGTTGCTGTTTGTTGCAGAGCGGCGATTTCCTGCAATAGCAACGCACTTTACAGGGCAAAATACCGCACGGCTAGGACGGAATGGCAGCTTTTGGCTGGTAAACAGTCTGTTGTCGTTGAGTATTATATTGCCACTCACGCAACTGGCCAGCGAAAATGCCATTTGGCAGCGCCAAGCAAATGGCGGCATAAGCATGTTGCTGCTGGATATATTGCTGTTGGAGATATGGATTTATTGGTGGCATCGCGCTAACCATAGGTTGCCATTCTTGTGGCGTTTTCATCAGGTGCATCATTTGGATGCGCATTTGGATAGTACCAGTGCCATCCGGTTTCATAGCGGCGAAGTGGTGCTTTCGGCGTTGGCGCGGGCGGGGCTAATTATACTGCTGGCTATACCGTTTCATCATGTATTATTGTTTGAGATGCTTATTTTGCTGCATACAGTTTTTCATCATTCCAATATCCGTGTGCCGCAAAAGCTGGAGACGGCGCTGGATTGGGTGGTTATTACCCCTTCGGTGCATCGGATGCATCACCATAACATCCGCGCAGATACGGATTCTAATTATGGTACGATTTTTAGTGTATGGGACAGGTTGTTTCGCAGTCGTAATACCGGAAAATTTACACCAGATATGCAGATTGGTGTGGAAAATGCCAAAGAAAAATCATTGGGTAAGTTGTGGAAGCTGCCATTTATATCGCAGGACTAATTACTGATAAATGCCCCTTCAACGCCCATTTCGGTAAGGTATTGTTGCAGCGCTTCAGCATAGACCAGATTTTCCCGTGGGTTTACATCTACCGTATAGCATGGTTTGCCATTATAGGTATAAGGAGAAAGCTCGGTCATGAATCCTGCTACCAGCAAA
>JAKUPQ010000152.1 GCA_022450665.1 Alphaproteobacteria bacterium
GCACTTTGGCATAAAATGCTAGTTTTGCTGGCAGAGCAATCGTGTTCAGAGAAGCGGAATTTATTTTTTGAAAGGGCATGACGATGTGGCGAGTTTTGGGATTGGTGTTTGTGAGTATTATTGCATGTATTATAAGTATATTTGTATATAAAAACAACACACCCGCGTTTAAAAATCAACCTAAGCCTAAAATGGAAGTCTTTACCTATCTCCCAGAAAATTGCCCTACTGAGGCTTATGAGAAAATATATAATCGCGTAGGCGGTAGCTTATTTGGTTTTACTGAAGAGCAGAAGAGTTTTCAGATCGAATCACCAAAGGGAGAAGCTTTCGGAACGCTTGGCTGTCCTACTAATCCTATTACGGGGACACCTCCTTTCGGTGGAATGCGAATTCCTTGGAGTGCGACACCGTATATGAAGAATCGTCCTGAAGAGACAAAAGGGGAATCAACACAGATGCGTGAATATCACGGCGGCTTTCGCGCAACAGATTCTAAACCGCGAGATCGGAAAAGTGACTTTTCGCAAAAAGTAGCTGCTACATGTAATGAAGTCGGAGAACAAAAATATCTCGATTTTACCGCGTGTATAAAGATGGCGGACTTTAATGAGCATATTAAGCATGGGGCCGGTTACTATATAGCTGAAGAGAGCATTTATAAAACGCCATTGGGTGAAAAATTTATAGTGAAGTGCAGTCACCATTGGGGGAGTGGTAGCGCTGACTGTGCGATAGAATACCAGTTCAACCAAGATGGTTTCGTCAAATACAACTTTTCGAGAGCAGGCATCCCGCTCAAATATATTATCGAATTTGATAGGCAAGTGCGACAATTGCTGAATGAGGCATTAGTCGAATAAACCGCTTGCATCGACCTTCCCTACAAAACACATAAGGAGCAATAAGCATGGCAACGGCAACATATACTCGTGGCTACGGCGCACTGGTGGCTGCGTATGACACACTGAGTGCTCGACACAGCCAATACACGGAATTTACGCAATAATTGAATTTGCGTTTTGCAGTCGGAGGGATATGCTGGCTGCGGTTTTTATTGGAAAGGGCGCGATGATGTGGCGAGTTTTGGGATTAGTGTTTGTGGGGGTGCTGCTGGCTGGTGGGTCTGGAGCGGAAGAAGAGAAAAAATCTACCTATCCTGATGTGAATTATTTATATGAAAGTTGCACGGAAGCACTTCAAAAGAATGATATGAGCATTTTTTTTAGAAGCTATTGTGCCGCTCAAATTGACGGAACACTGAGCGGTGTGTTTTTTGCTGCAGCTATTTGTCAACAATATCAATTAAATTGCGGAAAATTAGGTAGCGAGTTTGAGAAGACTATTTGTTTTCCAAAAAAGAAAAATAAACAGTTAAGACTTCAAATTGCGACTGATTTTATTAATTTCTACCAGTCCATGAGAACTAATGAACCTAAAAGATTTCAATCATTTTTCTCAGAAAACTCAGCATCAGAAGGCCTTTTAGAGATGTTGCAAAAAACTTATTGGTGCGAAGAAGGAGCGTAGTATGTGGACTATAGAAGCAAAAGCTTACCCCATCGGTGGATTGTTGGGAACACATCTTTACATTGAAATATGGAAAGATGAT
>JAKUPQ010000153.1 GCA_022450665.1 Alphaproteobacteria bacterium
AATAGTTTGACTACCAATTGCGTTCTCAATAGTAATAGCTTTTTCCCAGTTTTGATCTGGATCTAATGCAATAGAGAAAACCTCTTTTCCCACTTGTGAAAATATAGGGTTTCCATCTTCATCTACTCCACCGCGCAAATCGATTTTATTAAATGTATAGCCATTTATTTTCAAACCACTCGCCTGCAAAACACCATTAGAGTCTATAGTATCAACGCCATCAGAATCCCAGATAGTATAAGCACTTTTTTGCAATCCACTTCCACTACCATTTATAGTATATGTGTCATCGCCATTCTTATATGTGTCATTATGGCCATACATTTTTTGAATAGCAGCAATGTCAAATATCATTGGTGAAAATATTTTAGCACCTTCTACCACCCCATTTGGCTGCGCTTCTGGATAACGCATAATCGTCATCTCTTGATTGTAGTGCGCATAAGCAGGATCGTCACCCGCATTACTTCCCGGAGTCGATCCTGGGTGGTCCAACCCTAATAAATGACCAATTTCGTGCAAGTAATGGTCATCAAATTTAGCAGTAGATGTTACAAAAAGAGCAGCACCCGTAGATGAACCGCCATATGATACGCCGTTTGTATTTTGACTGTCAATAACAATGGATTGAGCGGAAAGAAAGCCCACATCAGCTTGCGCAGGAGAGGCCGCAGGCGAGAAATTAATATTTGCAATGTTTTTCCAAGCATCAATTGCATCGCTCCATTTTTGAGAGTCTCCACTTGAGGCTCCTGAAATTTGGTTTGAAGCATTTAGATCAGAACTTTCCCAGTTATAACTGGGATCAAAAGTATAAGTTATATTATAATTTCCATTTTGATCAGCAGCCCATTTTGATAAATACATGTCTGAGTAATAATTGTTCATTACTTTATGTCCTTTTCTATATAAGCTCTAGCTTTATCAAATTCATTATTAGAAAAACTTGAGTTGAGTGATGTGGTGGGGCCACAATGATATGATGAGTTACCGCCCAAATTTGTTGCAATAGTGACGCTTGGAAATGATTTTACTTTAGTCGGCTCATAAAATGAGCCAAAAACAGCATAATTTTCTCCTTTCTTGAAAGGGCAATATTTTAAGCTAGAAAAATCTTCGTATGATTTGTTGTATTCGCTAATGATAACATGAACCCATATTTCATTTGGGCCTTTTGGCTTAAGCCATTCTTTTACATCAAAGTAAGCCCAGCATTCATTTTTCTGTTCAAAATTTGGGTGCTTTGACGCTACTTTAATTGCTTTTCCCGAAAAAATTCCTGTTCTCTTATTAACCCACTCCTCTAAAGAAACGTCTCTCCAAGTGCAGTACCAATTGGTTCGGCCTCCGATAGAGAGACTTTCTTCCTTGCTCGCATTTTCATCTTTCGCTAATGCTAAATCTGCAAGCAGCACCCCCATAAATACCAATCCCAAAACTCGCCACATCGTCGCGCCCTTTCCAATAAAAACCGCAGCCAGCATATCCCTCCGGCTGCAAAACGCAAATTCAATTATTGCGTAAATTCCGTGTATTGGCTGTGTCGAGCACTCAGTGTGTCATACGCAGCC
>JAKUPQ010000154.1 GCA_022450665.1 Alphaproteobacteria bacterium
AAATGGAAGAACGTTTATTACGTATAAAATGCGGTTTGTAAAGAAAAAATACCAGCATTATTTTGGCATTAACTATAATTTTTTTGAACGGAATCTTCTGCAAATTCGTGGCGGTTGGCTAATGTCTTGTATTTAATGAATAAAGTGCTATGCGTCATTGGGGCGAATTTATTTATACCGCGCCTTCATGAAGCCATATTCCGTCACCGGAGCGTAATCTAGGCAAGACTTGCGAAATTCGCTGTAGCTCTCGTATATGCGGCGGTTGATATCACCCAAATCGGCAGTGCTGGCGACTACGTCTTCGGCAGTGGCAAAAAATGCTTTTAAAATTTCATCGGGGTAAGGAGCAATTTTTACATTCGGGTCTTTTTTTAGCGCATTAAAACTTTGCAGGTTGTTATATTGAAACTCCGATAACATAAGCATATTTTCGGTGGCACAGGCTACTTTGATGAGGTTTTGCAAATCTTCGGGCAAGCCCATAAATGCTTTGCGATTAATCATAAGTTCGAGGGTGGGGCCACCTTCTTGAAAGGCAGGGCCATAATAATTATGGGCAATTTTATTAAAGCCAAGAGAAGTGTCATTCCACGGGCCTACCCACTCAGTCGCATCAATCACACCCGATTGCAGAGCGGTAAAAATTCCTGAGCCGGGAATGGTTTGCGGATTGCCGCCAAGACGTGCAAATACTTCGCCTGCCAGACCGGGAATGCGCATTTTTAGGCCATCAAGGTCATTGAGATTATGCAGCGGCTTTTTAAACCATCCGCCCATTTGCGTACCGGTGTTTCCGGCAGGAAATGCGATAAGACCATATTCGCCATATAATTCGTGCCACAGTTTTAAGCCATCGCCAAAATAGAGCCATGCATTTTGCTCTTGTGCGGTAAGGCCACCAGGTACCGTGCAGAAAAATGCGGCGGAGCGATTTTTGGATAGCCAGTAATACGGAGCGCAATGCGCCATTTCAGCAGTGCCATCAACCACGGCATCAAAACAACCAAGCGCCGGAACCAGCTCGCCACCACCATATACACGAATTTCCAGTTTGCCTTCGCTCATGCGGGTAATGCGCTCTGCTAGGCGCACCGCACCAGTTCCAAGTCCGGGCAGTGCTTTTTGCCAGGTCATCACCATTTTCCATATGCGCTTTTCTTTTGCTATAGCGGGAGCAGCTGTGAAGGCCGTAGTGGCTGTGGCGGCGATGCCAGCGGTTTTAAGAAATTGTCGGCGGTTAGTGGTGTGGGGCATCAGGCATATCCAAAGTAAAAATAGGAAAATATCATGTAGGTAATCATGACAATAAATGCCAGCGGAATACCGGCCTTCATGTAGTCGCTGAATTTATAATGACCGGGTGCCATGACCAACAAGTTGGTTTGGTAACCAATAGGCGTGGCAAAAGAACAGCAATTACTAGCGAAAATAACTGCGAAAATAAACATAGAAGGATCCACCTCTAGAATATGCGCGGTATTAAGTGCAATGGGCGTGAATATCAGAGCTGTGGCATTGTTGCTCAAAATATTGGTGCATACTGCCATCAGCATAAA